>WJMC01000166.1 GCA_014728145.1 Candidatus Zixiibacteriota bacterium
CTGCGGTCGTGTTGAAAACGCCGGTTTCCGGCAAGTCGGTGCTCGACTTCACTTTTGGACCGTCGGGTCTGGTGTTCAGCAAGAAGGCGACACTCGAGATCGATATCAGCGCCTTTGACGATGCCGACATGACTTACGTCAACTGGTACTGGTACAATCCGGCTACGAGTTCGTGGGAACTTGAAGAAGTGGTTCCTGTCAAAAACGGCAAGGTGGAAATCCCCGTCTCGCATTTCTCACGCTATGTCGGACTTTCACAGGGAGGTCAGCAATAAAATAAAAACAATGCCTGCGGGCAGAGTATAAATTTGCTCCCCTGCAAAACCCTACTCTAAGCACAGTAAAAAACCCGCTCGCCCGAGCGGGTTTTTTAATTCAGTCTAATTGCCGTGCTGTTTGAAGATCTTGAATCGATTCCGTGCCCGTTCCAGGGCGGCCCTTGCGCGCGGGAGATCGATCTCCGATGGATTCATGTTGATTCTTTCCATAGCCCGCTTCATGGCGGACTCGGCGCGCTCAAGATCAATCTCTGAGGCCAGTTCGACAGCGTCGGCCAGGATCGTGGCGACATTGTCGGAGACTTCCAGAAAACCGCCGGAGATAGCCGCGATGATTTCCTTGTTGTGGGAATCACGGATTTCCAGCTTGCCCGGTTTGAGGGAGGTAATCAAGGGCGCGTGCTGGGACATCACTCCCAGGTAGCCCTCGCTTCCGGGCACCACGATCGATTCGACCGTGTCTTCATAGAGCACTTTTTCCGGTGATACTATCGACAGTTTAAACATAGATCACTACTTCTTCATGTCTTCGGCGTTCTGCCGGGCTTCATCGATGTTACCAACCATATAGAAAGCCTGTTCGGGCATATCATCGCACTTGCCCTCGATAAGTTCCTTGAAGCTCTCGATCGTCTCCTTGAGCGGGACATATTTACCCGGACGGCCGGTAAAGACCTCGGCCACGAAGAACGGCTGAGACAGGAACCGCTGAATCTTACGAGCGCGTGACACAGTCAGCTTGTCCTCTTCGGAGAGTTCGTCGATACCGAGAATGGCGATGATGTCCTGCAGATCTTTGTAACGCTGAAGGATCTGCTGTACTTCGCGAGCTACGCGGTAATGTTCCTCACCGCAGACATTGGGATCCAGAATCCTGGAGGTCGAATCGAGCGGATCGACCGCCGGATAGATACCCAGCTCCGTCAGCTTACGAGACAGCACCGTGGTAGCGTCGAGATGCGCGAAAGTTGTCGCCGGAGCAGGGTCTGTCAAGTCATCCGCGGGCACATAAATCGCCTGCACCGAGGTAATCGAACCGGCCTTGGTGGAGGTGATTCGCTCCTGCAATGCACCCATCTCGTTGGCCAGGGTCGGCTGGTAGCCCACCGCCGACGGCATACGACCCAGAAGCGCTGACACCTCGGATCCGGCCTGCACGAAACGGAAGATGTTGTCGACGAACAGGAGCACGTCCAGATGCATCTCATCGCGGAAATACTCCGCCATGGTCAGTCCCGACAGCCCCACACGCAGACGGGCTCCCGGAGGCTGGTTCATCTGTCCAAAGACCATGCACATCTTGTCGATAACGCCTGACTCCTTCATTTCGAGCCAGAGGTCGTTACCCTCACGAGTGCGTTCACCCACTCCGCAGAATACGGAGTAACCGCCGTGCTCGGCGGCGATCGAACGGATCAGCTCCTGGATGATAACCGTTTTACCCACACCGGCACCGCCGAACAGCCCGACCTTTCCGCCTTTGGCGTAGGGTTCGAGCAGGTCGATAACCTTGATACCGGTTTCGAAAATCTGCGTTTCGATATTCTGATCCTGAAAAGTCGGAGGCGGATGATGAATCGGCCTACGGGGAGAGTCAGCCGGCACCGGATCGAGCTGGTCGATCGGGTCGCCCAGAAGGTCGAATACTCGACCGAGCACAACTTCACCCACCGGCACAGCGATTGGCTGACCGGTATCCTCGGCATTCATACCCCGCACCAAGCCGTCGGTGGACGCCAGCGCGATGCAACGTACGATATTGTCGCCGATATGCAGAGCAGCCTCCACAGTCAGGTCGATATTATTTTCCTTATCTACGATTTTGATCGCATTAAGAATATTGGGCAAGTTATCGGAGTCGAATTCGCAGTCCACCGTAGCGCCGATAACCTGTAACACCTTTCCGATATTCTTTTCTGCCATTACAATTCCTCTATGCTTAAGTATTTTTTTTCAAAGCATATATATTTTCAAAGCGCAAATGCGCACATTGATCTGTCAGGCCGCTACTGGTTGAGCGCTTCGGCCCCGCCCACGATATCCAGAAGTTCGTTGGTAATCGTGGCCTGCCTGGCCTTGTTGCGCTGGAGAGTCAAGAACTCGATCAACTCACCGGCATTCTTGGTCGCCGAACCCATCGCGATCATCCGCGTACCGTGCTCGGAAGCGAATGAATCCGCCAGAACCATCTGGACCACCACACGAGCGTAGCTGGGCAACAAACGCTTATAAATTTCTGAAGCGTCCGGTTCGAAGATATAATCCTTCCCTCCGCCGTGCTCTTCCTCTTCCTCGTCGCCGAAATCCGCCACGATCGGAAGAAACTGCATATCAGTGATCCGGAACCTGCCCATTGACACGAACGTGGTATAAATGAAAGTGATCTTGTCAACTTCCTTTTCCACGAACATACGGGTCAGGTCGCGGGTGATTTCCCGAACGCGCATAAAATCCATCTTACCGGCGAAATCGAGGTAGGTTTTCATGATTTCATGGTCACGTCGCTTGAAGAAATCATTGCCCTTTTTACCGACCAGCACCAGGGCCGGGTTCTCATCTTGATGCTCGGCCAGATACGAGTTCGTGTAGCGAATCAGGTTCGAATTGAAAGAACCGCACAGACCGCGATCGGATGTCACCAGCACCACGGCTGATTTGTTGACGTCACGCCTTTCAAAATAGGGATGTTCGACCGTGCCGGAGGCCTGCGACAGATGAGTCAGCATCTCGCGCATCTTTTGCGCGTAGGGTCTGAACGACTCGATCTGTTGCTGTGCTTTGCGCAGGCGTGCCGCCGCCACCATCTCCATCGCCTTGGTAATCTGCCTGGTGTTTTCAACCGCGCGAATACGCTTGATAATGTCTCGCAGTGACTGCATGCCTGTTCCTTAGTTTATCCCTTTTTCTTTGACGAACTTCTCGTGGAAATCTTCCGAACCGCTTTTTAGCTGGCCGGCGATTTCATCGTTCATGACTTTCTCAGTCTCGATTTTATGAGCCACATCTTTGTACTTGTCGTGCATGAAAGCCAGAAATTCCTTCTCATACTGGCGCACTATATCGGTCGGGATGTCATCGAGAAATCCCTGACCCGCTGTCCAGATGATCATGACCTGGTCTTCCATGGCCATCGGCTCGTACTGATTCTGCTTCAGGATTTCAACCATCTTCTCGCCACGAGTGAGCTGTTTTAAAGTGGCCTTGTCCAGATCCGATCCGAACTGCGCGAAAGCCGCCAGCTCGCGATACTGGGCCAGGTCCAGACGCAGACGGCCGGCGACCTTTTTCATCGCCTTGGTCTGGGCATTACCGCCGACTCGGGAGACCGAGATACCGACGTTGATCGCCGGCCGGATTCCCGAATAGAACAGCTCGCCTTCCAAAAAGATCTGGCCGTCGGTAATCGAAATCACGTTGGTCGGAATGTAGGCCGAAACGTCACCCGCCTGGGTTTCGATAACCGGCAAAGCAGTCAGCGAACCGCCGCCCAGAGACTCATTGAGCTTGGCCGCGCGCTCCAGAAGACGGGAATGCAGATAGAAGACGTCGCCCGGGTAAGCCTCACGGCCCGGAGGGCGACGCAGAAGCAGTGACAGCTGGCGGTATGCCGACGCGTGCTTGGAGAGATCATCGTAGATCACCAGGGCATGCTTCTTGTTGTGCATCATCTCCTCGCCCATGGCGCATCCGGCATACGGGGCAAGATACTGCAACGGCGCCGGATCGGTGGCGGGAGCAGAGATAACCGTGGTGTATTCCATGGCACCATGCTTTTCCAGGGTATCCACGATCTGAGCCACGGTCGATGATTTCTGGCCGATTGCCACGTAGATACAGAAGATGTCCGTATCTTTCTGGTTGATGATTGTATCGATCGCCACCGCGGTTTTACCGGTCTGGCGGTCACCGATGATCAGCTCACGCTGTCCCCGGCCGATCGGAATCATCGAGTCGATTGCCTTCAAACCGGTCTGGACCGGTTCTTTCACAGGCTGTCTTTCGACCACATTAGGCGGCACGGTTTCGGTCGGGCGATACTTGTCGGTTACGATCGGGCCTTTGCCGTCAATCGGCTGACCGAGCGCGCTAACCACACGTCCGACCAGGGCATCACCGACAGGAACGGAGGCGATACGGCCGGTGCGGCGAACTGTGTCACCCTCTTTGATATCCGTATCGGCACCGAAAATAGCGACACCGACATTGTCTTCTTCGAGGTTGAGAATCAGCCCCATGATATCATTCGGGAACTGCACCAGCTCCGACATCATGGCATCCTCAAGTCCCCATACACGAGCGATACCATCGCCGATCTGGAGCACCGTGCCGACAGACTCCATCTTCAGCGTGGTCTCGTATTTGGAGATCTCTTTTTTGATTATAGAACTAACTTCTTCTGGTTTTAATGCCATCTTGTTCTCCGTCTATGTAAATCACACAACTCGATTTCAAAACGACGCTGTCGCGATCCGTCAATCAATTGACCTTGAGATCGTAAAGCCTCTCACGCAGGAGAGCGAGCTGATATTTAATCGACTTATCGATAACCTGATCACCCAGGTATACGATCACTCCCCCCAGAATGGCGGGATCGACCTTCTTGGTCATCAGGATCTTCTTGCCGGTTTTCTTCTCGAGTTTCTGCTTGAGCGCTTCGGCTTCCTTGTCGCCCAGGGGCACCGCCGTAACCACTCTGGTCTTGACGAATCCCCGGCTTTCGAGCACCAGGTCATTGAATTTTTCCGCGATTTCCACCAGGTGCGCGCTACGGCGTTTGCCGATAATCAGATCCAGAAAGGTCATCACAGGAGGAGACACCCGTCCCTTGAAGACTGAGTGAAGCACCTCTTCTTTTTCCTGTTCGCGGATCTGCGGGGCGGCCAGAAAGTTCAGAAACGCCCGGTCCGTGCGACAGACCTGACCGATCGCTTTGATCTCCTCGGCGATCTGGTCAACAATATTTTTTTCTTTCGCCAGCTGAAATAAGCCGGCGGCATAACGATTAGCTACTTCCGCTGAAAGCACTAAACCTTCTCCACTTCGTCAATAAAGTTGGAAATTAACTGGCGATGCTTCTGCTCATCCAGCTTCTCGGCAATCAGTTTCTCCGCCGCGGTCAGGGTCATTCCGATCATATCCTCTTTGAGCTGGGCACGGGCTTTTTCGACATCCCGGGCGAGCTCACTCTTGGCGCGTTCGATTTGCTCTTTGGCCTTGCGCTGGGCATCCTCCTGGATCTCGGAGGCGACTTTCTGTCCCTCCTTGACCGCTTCCTGGATCTTGGCGCGGGCCTCGGCATCGATCTCCTTGAGCTTGGCTTCATAGTCGGCCAGAAGCTGTTCGGATTTCTTGCGATTGTCGGCGGCTTCATCAAAGTCGCTTTTGATCTTCTCTCTGCGCTCTTCGAGAATCTTAGTGATCGGTCCCCAGGCAAAACGTTTCAAAATCCACAGCGCGATCAGAAAGCCGACAGCGTGCGTGAGCAACATTTGCCATTTTCCGATATCCTCCACGGTAACTCCTTTGCAAGCAAGTTACGGCAAAGATGGAGGCATTTGCCTCCATCTTCACGGTAAACTTTTCTTAATGAGCGCCAATCTTACCGGACAGAATGAAGAAGCCGACCAGCGAATAAATAGTCAGCGCCTCGATCAGAGCGGCACCGATGATCATACCTGTCTGAATTTTGCCGGCAGCTTCCGGCTGACGACCCATGGCGTCCATAGCGGAACCTACGGCACGGCCAAGGCCGAGACCTGAACCGACAGCGGCCAGAGCCAGGCCGATCGGCAGTGAAAACGACAATGCAGTCTGGAAATCCATCAGTCCTCCTAATATGGTTTATGTTAACTGTTTAATGTTCTTCATGTTCCTCATGCGGCAACATCATCGAAAAATAAACCGCCGCCAAAAGTGTAAACACTAAAGCTTGAATAGTCGACGTCAACAGCGCCAAGAAATAAAACGGCAACTGTAGCGGAATTCCGACCGGCGATCCCATAAACGCCAGCACCATCACACCCAGCCCGGTAAAGGCCGCCAGAAGCACATCCTCGCCGGTAATGTTACCGAAAAGTCGCAAAGACAGCGACAACGGCTTGGCCAACTCGCCGATAATATGGATCGGCAGGTTCAACGGTACCAGAACCCAGGTCACCACCGAGCGCGGTTCGCCCATCAGATGATCTACGTACTTGACGATTCCAAGCCTGCGAATACCGGTGTACTGGACGTACAAAAAAACCACTATCGCCAATGGCGCGGTTGTCGCCCAGTTAGCCGTAGCGGATTTTCCAAATGGTATCAGGCCAAACCAGTTCATCAGCAGGATATACATGAACAAGGTGCCCAAAAACGGGGTGTAATGCCTGCCCCATTTTTCGCCCAGAATCGAGCTGAAGAAACTCTCGAAGCCTTCGACGATCATCTCGATCAGGTTCTGTAACGGTCCCGGCATGGTCGAGCGTTTGGCGTACACACGCATTGCGACAAC
The DNA here is from genome assembly GCA_014728145.1 of Candidatus Zixiibacteriota bacterium. Taxonomy (NCBI): domain Bacteria; kingdom Pseudomonadati; phylum Candidatus Zixiibacteriota; species Candidatus Zixiibacteriota bacterium. The sequence goes on from WJMC01000166.1 coordinate 6,772, forward strand.
ACACATGAAAACCAATACGAGAAGTCCGAAGATCACGTCCTTGTACTCGAACATCCAGTCGACTACCGGTCCGCCCACATGGATATGCAGAAATTCGATAAAATGAGGAAGCTCGGGCATCCCGCCGGCATGCTCGCCACCGGCCGAAGCTAATACTGTCAACAGATTCGAAAAAATCATCTCTCAACCTGTCTTTCAACTAATTTAAAATTTTTCAGGCTGCCCTCCATAACCAGCTTGCCGAGCGCTTTCATCAGGACAACAAAGAAGATCAGGGAAAATCCGATCACAAACGAAGAAACCGGAAACCATCCGAGATACAGCATCAGGAAGCCCAGAAAGTAAAGCACCGGAAACTTTATGACAGCCGCCAGGGCTAATTTTTTCGTGTCACGTTTTTGGGGGGTTATATACTGGACTACGACCTGCCGGATAAACCACAGGTTCAAACAACCCCAGAGTGTCCCCGCAAAGATACCAAGGCTGTAAACCCAGTCAAAATAGAATGAACCGAATATGAATACGAAAGCGCCAAAAAGCAGTGTGGTCTTGATTACTCTGTTGATAAAATCCAGTCCCATAACCTGTTGTCAAGCCTTGTCCGAGACTCTTTTGATCAGCCGGTAAACCTCTTTTCCGGCGGCCACAAAGCCGAGCGTGATAAACAAGTACATTAAATATGGCTCGGTGTGTAAGAGTTCGTCCAGAAACCTCCCGATGAACAATCCTACTAATGGTCCCACAGCCAACAGAGCCGGTATCGCAAGCAATAACGACATCTGGCCGTACAGACCTGTCCAGTTCTGTTTTTTGTCAGGCGCCACAACCAAAAATTAATCTGCTAAATAATAACGACCCGCGCTTCTGTCAAGTGATTTTTTGTTATTATTTTCACAAATTGGAGTATGTGGTCAGGGCCTGAAAAATAAAATACCGGAAATACTTATCAGGATTTATTTCGAAGTGAATCTGAGGCTGATTTCAGCGTAATAATCAGAGGACCTGAGTGGTCATCGCGGGCAGATCGGCACCCTCTTCGGAGATTTTATGGCGGGTGAGGTTGGCACCTTCGATATACTTGATAAGCATGATCGTAAAGATCGTTCCGCCATGGCTGGAGGATTCGAACAATATACATCCGCCCATATTTTCCACCAGGCGCTTGACGATTGCCAGACCCAAACCTGTGCCTTCCTTCTTGGTCGAGAAAAACGGCGTAAAAATCTTGTCTCCCGCGCCATGTTTTATACCGGGGCCATTATCGGATATTACGATCTTGATCTGGTCAGCTTGCCCGACCGGGCTGGAGTCAACCTCAATTGCAATTTTTCCCGAGGAGGGATCGACCGCCTCCTGGGCATTGACTACCAAATTGATAAGAACCTGCTTGATCTGTTCCTCATCGCCGGAGACATAGATCGTCGTATCATCGGCATCGACCGAGAGTTTGGTATTTTCGGCATGGCTGGGATGTGTGCGGGCGATTTCGACCACGTCACTGATCAGGCGGTTTAGCTCGACTTTACCGAAATTCGGTTCCTTGACACGAGCGTAAGTCAGAAAATCGTTGAGGATATTGCTGAGACGCGAAGCTTCTTTGATAATCAAATTCATGAGGCGCTGGTTTTCGCCTTCGAGCTCGAGTTCCTGCTTGAGTATCTGCACCGAGCCGGAGATCGATGCCAGCGGGTTGCGGATTTCATGGGCGATCGAGGCCGAGAGCTCGCCAACAGCCGCCAGGCGGTCAGCATTACGCATCTTTTCCTCGAACTTTTTAGCCTCGGTCAGGTCCTGAAAGATACCGATCACCCCCCGGATTCCAGATGATTCTGTTTCCAGAAGCGAGGTTGAAATCCCGATCGGAATCTCCTTGCCGTTGGCGTCGATGATCGTCACCTCGCATCTCTGTTCATGGGTGTTAGCCTTGATCACCGAAAGCAGTTTGGCCGAAAACTCCGGCATCCGCTCTGCGAAAACCTCGAGGCAGTTCTGACCCTTGATCTTGCCTTCCTGAAAGCCGGTGATTTTTTCAGCGGCCCGGTTGAAATAGATTATTCTTCCGAAATGATCTATCGTAATCAAGCCGGAATGCAGGTGCTTGAGGATCTCATCGGTCTCCAGCCGAACCCTTTTAAGCGACTCGGAGGCGGCCGCCAATTCGGCTTCCTTGAACTTGATATTCTGCGACAGGTACCCGGCCACGAAAGCGACCAGGTAGAAAATGCAAACATAGATAAATACCGTGTAGAAAAGCTGGTCGTTGGCAGTATAGACATCCCGCAGAGCCTGCAGGTCGAGCTTTCTGGTCAAATCCTGGCCACTTCCGGAAATTACCACGAGAGAATACAGAAAGGAAACGATAGTGGCGGTAAACAGGGTTCCCAAAAGACGGTAGGCCAGCGCGGCTGAAATTATCGTCAGAAGGAACAGTGCTGTAAAAGGACTGCCCGCCAGGCCGGTGACATTGATTACAACCGCTTCCACAACAGCTTCGGAAAAGATCTGGAGCATGATCACCGCACGTGCCAGACGGGGTAGTTTTTCCGGCAGACGGATCATCAGTGAAAACAGCAGTATCAGTGTCAGCAGGCTGTAAACGAAAAACGAGGGATGGATATCCGCGCGGGTCTCCTGGGTAATCATGAAGACCCCGAACACAACTAAAAATATGGCCAGGCGCAGTGGTAGAAACCAGCTGGTCTTTAATTCCTGGCCATAGCTTGCCTGAATTCTGCTCATGTTAAAGTGACGATTTTCGATCCGATCGTCTTAACGGATCTGGCCGATAATATCGAACATCGGCATATACATCGCAATCAGGATACCGCCGATAACGACACCGATGAATACGATCACCACCGGTTCTATCAAAGATGTCAAAGCCGAAACGGCGGCGTCGACTTCCTCGTCGTAGAAATCGGCGATCTTGGACAGCATCTCGTCCAAACCGCCGGTCTGTTCACCGACGGAAATCATCTGGATCACCATAGGCGGAAAGACCTTCGATTCCTTCAACGGCTGGGTGATCGTCTCACCCTCGGCAATTGCGAGAATCGATTTCTTGACCGCGTTCTGGATGACCATGTTACCCGAGGTTTTGGCGGTAATATCGAGCGCTTCCAGAATCGACACACCGGAGGCCAGCAGGGTACCGAGTGTACGGGTAAAACGGGCCACCGAACTCTTGCGCACCAGGTTGCCGATCGCGGGCGAATGCAAGAGGAACATATCCCAGTATAATCGTCCCTTCTTGGTCGATATGGCCACCTTGAAAAGGACCGCTAACAGAACCACGCTTCCCATCAGCACCATGAAATTGTCATTCAGGAAATTGGAGATGCCCATCACGATCCGGGTCGGTTCCGGCAGTCCGGCATCGAGATTTTTAAACATATTCGCAAAAGTAGGCACCACAAACTTCAACATCGCCAGGGTCACACCCAATGCCACGATCGTTACCACGACCGGGTATACCATAGCGCCCTTGACTTTGCGCGCCAGGGCATCGGCCTTCTCACGGTAGTTGGCCAGACGCACCAGGATCGTATCCAGCGCACCGCCCATTTCGCCGGCCTCGACCATGTTGACGAACAGGTCGTCGAAAATTTTCTTGTGTTTGCGCATCGCCTCGGACAGGGTCGTACCCGAGGAAACCGATTCCTTGATATCCGCGATAATCTTGCGAAAGGCCTGTGACTCCATCTGTTGCGAAAGAATGTCAAGGCACTGCACCATCGGCAAACCAGCGCCGATCATGGTAGCGAACTGGCGCGTGAAACGCGAGATCTCGATCTTCTTGACCCCGGTCCCGATCTGCAGATTAATGCTGGTCGGTTTGCGCGAAATCGAGTTGACGAGGATCTTGTTGCGCCTCAATATCTTTTCCAGCTCAGCCCGGTTTTTAGCCTTGTATTCTCCGGTTACCGCTGAACCGGTGGCTGACTTTCCCTTGTATTCAAATACCGGCAAGGTTTACCTCCTTGCTTTAGCAATTTACACTTTCACCTGCGATGTCTTGCGCGCGATCATCTCGTTGAGCTCATCGACATTGGAACTGCGTCCGACAGCGTCGCCGATCGTGATCTTGCGTTGCAGGTAGAGCTCGGCCAGGGACTGGTTCATGGTGCGCATGCCGTACTTCTGGCCGGCCTGGATCGATGAATATATCTGCGCGATCTTGTCATCTCGAATTATCGCCCGGATAGCGGGAGTGGCCCTCATGACCTCCATTGCCAGAGCGCGTCCTCCCCCGACTTTCGGGATCAATTGCTGTACCACCACTGACTGCAAAACAAAGGAGAGCGTCACCCGCACCTGCTCCTGCTGGTTGGTCGGGAAAACGTCGACAATACGGTTGATAGATTCCGCGGCTGAATTTGTATGCAATGTGGCAAATACCAGGTGACCGGTTTCGGAGATATTCAGGGCCGCCTCGATCGTTTCCAGGTCCCGCATCTCACCGATCAGGACGACATCGGGATCCTCTCGCAGGGCATATTTCAGAGCCGAGGCAAATGATTTGGTGTCAGCGTGGACTTCACGCTGGTTGACGATACAGCCCATGTGACGATGGAGATACTCGATCGGATCTTCGACCGTCAGAATATGTTCGTTGCGTTCACGGTTGACTTTATCGATAATAGCCGCCAGGGTGGTCGACTTACCCGAACCGGTCGGTCCACAGACCAGGACCAGGCCACGCGGGTATTCGGCGAACTCCTGGATCACCTTGGGAATGCCCAGTTCTTCAAAGCTTTTTACGCGGTAGGGAATCTGCCTCATAGCCACCGAGACATTACCACGCTGAACAAATATATTTGTACGGAAACGCGACAGGTTCTCAACACCGAAGGAGAGATCGAGTTCGCTGTTTTCCTCGAACTTCTGTTTCTGTTTCTCACTCATCATCGAGTAAGCCAGCTTCTTGGTAATGTCGGGATTTAACCGATCAAAATCCAGCTTGGTGAGTTTTCCATCCAGCCGTATCATCGGCGGAGCCCCGACAGTCAGGTGCAAATCCGAGGCACCTTTTTTGACCATGATTTCGAGCAATTCACGCAGGGTAACCATATATCACCACCTCTATTGTTATTCTTCCTTGGCATCATCGGTTGCTGACTTGGCCATGACCTCGGCCACGTTTGTGAACCCCTGGCGCAATTTTTCTATAGCGGCCATTCTCAAAGTCAGCATACCTTCTTTTATTGCCTGCTTGCGAATTTCCGGAACCGAGGCTTGCTCCAAAATCATCCGTTCCATTTTTGCCGTAACAGGCATCACCTCGAATATACCGGTACGGCCGGACATACCCGTGTCGTTGCAATCGGGACAGCCCTTGCCGTCATATACCACAAAATCCTTAACTTCTTCTTCCGGGATACCCATCTTTATCAACGTTTCCGGATCGACCTCAACGGGCTGTTTACAGCTCTGGCAGATTTTTCTGATCATACGCTGGGCCATGATCAACTTGGTGGAGGAGGCTACCAGAAATGGCGGAATGCCCATGTCGATCAGACGGCTGACTGTCGAGGGAGCGTCGTTGGTGTGGATTGTCGAAAACACCAGATGCCCTGTCAGCGCGGCCCGGATGGCAATTTCGGCTGTCTCTGTATCACGAATCTCACCGACCATGATAATGTCCGGATCCTGCCTCAGAAACGACCTCAGCGAAGCCGCGAACGTCAGGCCGATATTGGAACGGACCGCCACCTGGTTGATGCCGTCGAAATTGAACTCGACCGGATCCTCGGCAGTCATGATGTTGACATCGGTCGTGTTGATCTGTTTCAAGGCCGAATACAGGGTGGTGGTCTTACCTGAACCGGTCGGACCGGTCACGAGTATGATTCCGAATGGAAGGTGAATCGCCTCGTCAAAAGCTTTCAGCGACTCTGGTTCAAACCCGAGCTTGGTCATATCAACCATGAGTGATTTCGGGTCAAGAATTCGCATAACGACCTTCTCGCCGAAAATTGTCGGCAGGATTGATACACGCAGGTCGATCGTTCGTCCCGACACCTTGACCTTGATACGGCCGTCCTGGGGAAGACGGCGTTCTGAAATATCCAGGTCAGCCATGATCTTGACACGGGAGATGATCGCGGCCCGGTATCTGAAGGGCAACGGGTCCATCTCCTGCAGTTTACCGTCGACACGGAAGCGCACACGGATACGCTTTTCATAGCACTCGATGTGGATATCCGAAGCGCCTTTTTTGATCGCGTCGGCGATAATCGAGTCCACAAGCTTAACAAGTGGTTTGTCCTGCACCTGGGAGGCCAGGTCCTGTTCGGTTACAGCATCATCACTGTCTTCGACCAGTTCGAGATCGGAATCCTCGATATCCTTGAGAACATCGGAGAACCCCCCGCTCTCCTGGTAGTAGCGATCGATCGATTTCGAGATCGCGTCCTGGGGAGAGATGACCGGCTGGATATAACATCCGGTAATAAATTTGATCGCATCCAGGACGTAGATATTGTTGGGGTCCGAGATCGCCACGATCAGGGTCTTGCCGAGCTTGGAAACCGCGATGACATTGAACTTGCGAGCGATGTCGAGCGGGATCAGCTTGACCACGTCGACATTGAGCTCCAGGTCGGAGAGCCTGAGCGCGCCGATATTGAGCTGTTTGCCGACAAAGGCTGAGATCTCGTCGGTATCCGACATCGCCCCGACCTCAACCAGGGCCTGGTCGAGACGCTTGTCTCCATTTTTGGCCAGCTCCTCCGCCTTCTGAAGTTGCTCGTTAGTGATCTTACCGGCGTTAACCAGTATTGTCCCAAGTTCACTGCCCATAACTTGCTTTCATCACCTCTCAGTCCTGAAAAATATCATCCAGTTTGCTCTCGGCTGAATCCGCGAAATCATCACCGATACCTTCGTTGTCCTCGGCAACTCTTTCACCCGCGGCCTGGAAAATCTTGTTGAGTTCCTCAGCTGTTTCCTTGGAATAGAGCCGTACCATACCGATCGTGGTGCGATCGTCAAAGATGACCACCAGAATGGTGCGTTCATTGATCAGGGACATGTGGATATGATCTTTTTTGCCCTGATGGAAAAGCACTGAGAATTCGGGTTCACCAACCAGACGAGCGATCTCCTTGGTGGAAGCAAACGAACCCGCCAAAAGAGCCGCCAGCGCGGTCGTATCGAGGGAATGGGTGAAACCCTGACGGGTCACGAGGTGACCGTCCTTGTCAACCAGAAGCGCGCACTTGGCCTCCGAACCCTTCAGAAGCTTGCGAAGGATACCATCAATTCTGGTGGTTTCCTCCTGGTAAATGATCAGACTGTCTTCCGCCATCTATACCTCCTGAATCACTTTTTCTTGAATAACCTGAACAGGAAAAAGCCTTTTTTCTTTTTCTTGGCCTTCAAAGGAGCGGCCATCTTGGGACGTTCTGTCGGAAGTGCGAAGATGTCTTCTTCGTATTCATCCTCGTCATCTTCCTCGCCAGCCTCATCCCGGACCGGTTCCGGCATCTCTTCTTCTTCAGGAGCCGGAGTTTCCTCAGGCATTTCGGTCACTTCTTCCGGTTCATCATAATCAGCCGTCGGCTGGATTTCTTCAGCCTCGGGCTCCGGTTTAGGTTTATCCTGTGGCTGATCTTCGACATAAGATTCCTGATCAGCTCTTTTTATCATCAAATCCTGATCCTCTTCTGCGCGGGTCTCATCCGTCTCGACAGTTTGCTCGTCAGGCTCAGGTTCGGCACTCATTTCCTGCTGTTCAGGTTTTTGACCGATATATGTATCTTCCTGACGGGCCGGATCATTGGAGGAGGCGGCTTCGGCTTCAGCTCTTTCGGCTTCGGCGGCTTCTCTCTGCTGTTCAACCTTGATCTTGTCTGTGGCCTGCATATCCTGCCGGTTGGGATCCTGCTGAGGCATATCCGCGACCGCCACGGATGAGGTACTCTCCCCGGCGCTGGCCGCCAGACGGCCGTCCCGGGCCGGTTCGGGCTGACTGCCCGGCGCGGATCCGCCCGCGCTTTTTTGCGGATACTCCGAAGGTGCAGGTTCTGTTTCAGCCACAGGTTTTGACTGAGGCCGGGGCTGGGGCTCTGCGCTCTCAGCCGGCTGGGCACCTTGTTTTTCGGCGATCTGTTTAGCGGTACCCGATTTTTTGACGTTTTCGAGGATCATCTTGATGATCAGCTTGAGTGTGTCAAAAACGCCTTTGCCCTGGTGGGCAACGGAGGTAAACGTCGGCCAGTTGTGAGAATTCAGAAGCTGGTCCATCTCTTCGACCGTCATGATTTCCGGCAGGTCGACCTTGTTGTACTGCAGAATAATCGGAATATCCTCCAGAGCATATCCATATTCGTCCAGGTTTTCTTTCAGGTTATTGAGGCTTTCGACGTTTTCATCGGCCTTGTCGCGCTGGCTGTCAGCTACGAAAATCAGTCCATCGACACCCCTCAGCACAAGTTTACGGGTGGCGTTGTAGAACACCTGCCCCGGCACTGTATAGAGTTGAAAGCGTGTCGTAAAGCCGTTGATCGAACCGATATTGATCGGCAGAAAATCGAAATACAAAGTCCGGTCGGCATCAGTTGCCAGGCTGATCAAATCTCCGCGGGTGGTATTCGGCACCTTGGAATGAATATACTGGAGATTAGTTGTCTTGCCGGACAGGCCCGGACCGTAATATACAATTTTACAACTTACCTCTCTATTGGCATAATTTATTGCAACCATATCTCAAGGTCCTTCGATCTTAATGTGATTCGAGGTTAGTGAGAGCGTTTTTGATTTCCAGTCTGACCAGCCCGATATTGACATCTTCTTCGGTCTTGACAACCAGGATACCGGGTTTGGCGTAAGCCAGAAACATATTACCACCATCTGCCTCGATAGTGATCTGCGCGAATTCTTCCTGTTGCATCCGCTCCAAAGATTTTTTCACAGAAGCGCTGATCGAAGCTGCCAGCGCGCCGACCGCCTCGTCCTGCTCGGCGGTATCCAGATCGGCCGCGATGACAATGCCGTCATGGCCGACCACCATACTGCCGACGATACCCGAGGCGCGATTGAGATCAGCTAAAACTTGGTACATAATTATCCTCCCGAGCCGCCTTTTTCGGTCTGGCGCCATATCGGTCGTAATAGGTTTTTCTTATCATTTCAGCCGCCTGCACGACACGGACTTTTTCGATTTCCTCGGAATTGCTGTCGGCCGCCACCAGAAGGTAAAGCTCCGCGGCGCTGACAATGTGCAGACGATATTCGTTCATGTTGAGTTCGAGTCCCGAGACCTCATAGTCACCCGCCTTTGCCAGCGGTGCCTTGAGGTTCTCCAAAACATATATGGCCACCGCCGCCCAGCGGTCGCGCAGATCCCTGTCATCACCGAAAAAAGCCACCGGCAAACCGCGCTCATCGATCAGGACCGCAAAACGTACCGCCGCCACCGCACCGACATAGCGCATGGCCTCATCGAATCCACCCGCCGGTTTGAGATCCGGAGCAGTGGGTGTTCTCAGGCCGATGATCTTGCGCCCGGAGAAGTCTTCCCGGCGTGCCTTCTTTTCCGGAGCGGGATTAGATTCAGCTCTGGAGCTCAGAGACTGCAGGACCACCTTGGGCTTGTCCTTTTTGCTTTGTGCGTACAAGCGCGTGAAGATTCCGGCCAGTATAAACGGCAGGGAAACCACCTGAAGCACCATAGCCGGTTTATACTGATACAAAGCCGACATGAAAGCGCTTTTGAAACTGATGTCATGCATGGCCAGAAGCAGAAGCCCGAACACGCTCGATATTGCCAGCCTGGTCAAAAAGCAGATCGCGCCCGTCATCAGGAGATCACGTGTGTTTATCCCCTTGATCATGATTAAAAATACAATCCAGTAATAAGCCAGCTCGATTAAAAAGAACTGGATCGGTGGTAAACTCAGCTTCAGCCCGAGATGATTCGGGAAGAACAGAAGCGGGACGATAGCGATAATCGCCGCCATCAGACCGGCATGCCTGTATTCCTCGCTGGTTAATTTCATCACTCTCCCCTTGCCTCAATCTTTTGCATCCGCTCCAACAGCGAAGTCAGTTTCAGCTTGAGCGATCCCAGGTTGGCCTGACGAGATAGTGCCAAAACGAAGATAAATCGTTCTTTATTTACTATCCAGATCGTCTCTTTCAGCAACTCTATCAGTACCTGGTTCGTCCGGCCGAATTTTATACTGCCCACATTGCCATTAATGAATCTGTATATCTCCGCGGAAAAGGCGGCGTATTTTTCTGGGTCAAATTTATCCGGCAGGCGGGACTCGATCATCATCCCCTTCTCATCGGTCATAAAACAGGCTGTCATGCCCGGGAAAGCGACCAGCTCGTCAAGGGCCTGCCCGACTGTCATTTGAGATGATACCGGCTCTGAGGATTCCTGTTTGCTTTGTTTTTCCTCACTGCCACCAGGCACAGCCACAACTCCGGTGGTCTGCACTTTCAAGAGACGGGCGGTTTCGCGCTGTTTTTTCTCCTCGCTCGCCCTGAGACGTTTGATCTGCTCGAACAACTCCTCGTAACGGGGATTGCCCGGATCGGCCGTGGCCAGCTCATTGAGCACCTGAGAGGCGCGCGCGAATTTCTTCTGCCTGATCCAGATTTCCACCTGCAACAGGTCGGTCGACCTCGTCTTGCCGTCCAGTTCGATCGCCCGCATCAGGTCATGTTCGGCCTCGTCGTACATCCGGCGGTCAAAATTTATCCTGGCCATGATAAGGTAACCGGCGCCGTAATCGGGATGTTTTTTAAGCCCGTTGCGGCAGATCCTGAGAGCCTTGTCGAGTTCGCCTTTTTTACGCCGGGCGTCCGCCAGCGCGGCGAAGATCTGCGAATCAGGATTGTCGTCCAGGATTCGTTCGCACTTATAGATTCTGTCTTCCAGTGCAGCCGGGTTTAACATCATCTCTCCCTTGATTGCAATCTCATCGCCAGCCTTCTCAACTCAGGGCGTTTTTTATCTTGATGAATCCCAGCATCAAAACAGCCACCCCGATCAGCCTGAAAGCCTGTACCGCGGTGTTGTTCAAACTGAACAGCTCGAGCGAAGCGGAGATATCTAAAAGCTGGCTGATGCAGAGCACGATAAAAGCGATCGCCAGCATCTGCCATCCACTCGCCAGCTCGCCTCCGCGCAAAAACGAAAAAATCCGCGATGCGACGAAAAAACAGGCCAGAATAACCATAAAGATGGCCGCGCCGAAAAGGATATTCATCCCGGTCGTGGAATTCATCCCGTCCTGCGCTGCCAGCTCGGCCGGCGCCAACAACAGCACAATCGCCGCAATTATTGCAAATTTGAATAAATCCATTGTATTACCTCACGAGGTTTGCGACTGTCTATGAGCCTTGAGGGCCCTGTATAAATCATTTTCAATGCCGTATTTCTTGTTGATATTGCGCTTTTCAGCCAGGGGCATGGCGATCTCCTTTTTGATCTCGGAAATAACCTGGCGGCGCACATGCTTGCCCAGAAGTGAATCGATCAGCTCCATCTGTTCCTGGACGATCAGGTTCAACCCGGACAGCATCTTGTAAATCTGGATCTCGCGCGGCATCTTCTCGACGGTCTTTTTGAATTTCTGGAAAATGCGCTCGAAATCATCAGATGATGATCCGGAGAAATAGCCCCAGACGCCCTTGCGGTAGGTTTCCAGTATCGAGTGGATTTTTTCGTTGTCGGTGCCGAGTTTTCTCTCGAGATTGCGCCGGATCGCCTTGAAACAGCTTATGTAGAGCTTCAAGACCAGCCACCAGAGCTGATCCTGCTCGCTGTAATCAGTCCGGGAATCATCGGATTTGACCCCGGCCACCTCAACCAGGCCTTCGTTGATCAACTGGAAGATGCCACGGTAAGTAATAAATTCTCCCACTGGAGAGTCAGACAGTATATCCGGCACTGTACGCTGGCCGTCAATCAACGACAGGATCTGGAACTGGTCCAGAGTCAGGCTGATTTCACCCGCCTTGACTGCGGGGTTGAGTACCAGCCTGAGAATCTCGTTGTCTTTCGGCAGGCCTTTCTGGATCTCCTCCCACTCGTCTATCCGGCGTGTACCCTCCATCAGGACATTCATCGTGCTGAGTTCGACGAAAAGATCTTTTTCCTGTGGGAGTTTGCCCTCCTGGAAGACGAATTCACCGGCGTGCCAGGAGAAAAGATTGTAGGCAATCTCCTCAATTTGTATCTTGAGCACAGCAGCAATTTCCTTGCGCTCAAAAAGGCCCATATCCACCAATACCATACCCAGTTTCTTGCCGGTGGTGCGATGCAGGTAGAGTGCGCGTTCGAGATCGATCTTGGAAATCCGGCCCTGCTTGATCAGCAGGTTGCCCAGAAAATCTTCCTCGGCGTTTTTAGAACGGGCATAGATTATGTTGCCTTCTTTGAAACAGATCTCTTTTTGGATTTCTCCTTTGGTAATGACCAGGATGCCGGTTTTCTTACCGCTCGACAACAATTGCAGAATATCGGCAAAACCGACGGTCTTGAGATTACCGGTGAAACTCATCCGATTAGTCCTGTTTTAGGGACAAAAAACGACCTACTCTTTCCCTATTTTTATCGGGTGGCGGGTAATGTAACTTTACGAATAAAGTGGATTTACCCCAAAAAGAAGAAGGGCGTCGGCGGGGATTCAACCATTACCGGCGGTTTGCTTCATGATGAAACGGCTAATCGCTGTCAATCATCGGCTTAACTACATAATCGCTGTCTTTCAGGATTATCTCGACTGCCCCATTCTCACGAGTGCTGAAAATTCTGATATCTTCCTGAACAGCGATCTGCTTAAGTTTTGAGTAGCCGGGGGGTTCATTGAACAGGTATGAGTAAGATGAAAACACGATCGCCTGCGGATCGACTCGTTTGATGAGGTCGATGATTTTCGATCCGATCAATTCCGGTTCGGGTGCTATCAAGATTCTGGGATTCTTCAGCTTAGCTAACAGACTGTCGTTTTCTTCTGTTTTTAGATAATTAAAGCTGTCACAGATCAGCAGATCGCAAAAACCGGTTTGAAACATTATCGCAACAGCCGTCGAATCCTGTTCAGATTTGTAAATCAGGATTTTTTCAATATCCTGCTCGTTTTTTTCGATCTCAAATCTGCTCTTATCATAAATAGTGCTTTCTGTTTTAATCCCGTTGTTTGCCAGAATTTTTCTTAC
>WJMC01000167.1 GCA_014728145.1 Candidatus Zixiibacteriota bacterium
CGCTAGAGAATGAGGCGCGATCGGCGACGCGATCATGGCCTTCATGAGCGGATTCAAAATCGGTCCGCCCACCGCCAGAGAGTAAGCGGTCGAACCGGTCGGGCTCGAGACAATCAGACCATCGGCATTGTATGAACAGATGTAATCCCCGTTGGCGGAAAGCGAAAGCGAGATCATGCGCGAGATATTGCCCTTGTCAATCACAAAGTCGTTTAAGGCGTAAAATGACTGCCCGCTCCCTTCAACCTCCGCCTTGAGCACAATCCTCTTTTCAACATTGAATTGCTCATTGTACAGTTTTTCCAGACCATCCTCGAGATCATCGGGAGTCTGCTCGGTTAAAAAGCCTAAACTGCCGATATTGACACCGAATATCGGCACCTCGCTTTTCCCCACCAGCCGGGAGACCGCCAGCATGGTGCCGTCGCCACCCATGGCCATCATAAAATCACAATTTTTGACCAGGTCTTCTTCCGATGAAAAGGGCAGTTCGGACGGCAGGATATCTCTGAGCTTATCCGACAGACAAAAATCTTTGGAATTGTCCCGACACCAGCTGACCACACGTTCAACTACACTGCGGGCGTTGGGACGATTGATATTTGCGATTATTCCGAGTTTCATAGAATTTTATTGTATCGCGCAACTACCAATGGCGATCATAATATTTTAATTCTAATCCCGCTTTCAATTCTGACGGGATAAAATCAGCTCCGCCAGGTATCGTAACGGTTCGCTGGGATAACTGAGCCGTTCGAGATCCATGACTGCGGATGAAATCAATTCACGCGCGATCCGCCGTGATTCATTCAGGCCGACCACCCGGGGGTATGTCGCCTTGCCGATGAAATCATCCTTGCCGACCGTCTTGCCCAAAAGCTCCTCGTCGCCGATACAGTCGAGAACATCATCTATAATCTGAAACGCCAGGCCGATTTTTTCACCGAAGGAAGTGATTATGTCAAGGTCCTTATCGGGATACTCGGCCAGAAGCGCGCCCACCCGTAACGACACGGCAATCAGGGCACCGGTTTTGTTGCGATGAATATGCTCGACATCTTCGAGGCGGACATCCTTGTTTTCCGCCAGGATATCGCAGACCTGCCCGCCCAGCATACCGCCGGTACCGATCGCATGAGCCACCTCGCCCACCAGGCCGGAATTGTTGCTTTTCGCCAGAAGCTCAAAAGCATAGGCGTGCAAAGCATCGCCCGCCAGAACAGCGATCGCCTCCCCGAATTTTTTATGCAAGGTCGGCTGACCCCGGCGAAGATCATCGTCATCCATACAGGGCAAATCATCATGGATCAATGAATAAGTATGAATATATTCCAGAGCGCAGGCCGGACGGATTACACCTTCTATGTTCTTGCCGGTCATGGTGTAAGTATATACCGCCAGGACCGGTCGCAGACGCTTGCCCCCGGCCATGACACTGTAACGCATGGCCTCATGCAGTACCTGCGGGACCGCGTCGGCAGATGGTAAAAGACGGTCCAGACAGCTGTCAATCTCACGGCGTTTATCGTTAAAATCTTTTTCCCAGTAGGCTTTATCCAGGGCTCGATCCTGATCAGTCGACATCTTCTTCTTCCATAATCTCTGTTTTCAGACTGCCGTCGGCTTCTTCCACCAGTTTGTGAATCTTCTTTTCAGCCCGGGCCAGTTTCCCGGACAATCTTTCCGAAAGGCGGATACCTTCATCGAAGTATTTGAGCGCGTCTTCGAGGTCGGCTTCTCCGCTCTCGAGGCTTTCCACGATTTCTTCCAATCGAGCCAGCCCGGCTTTAAAATCCAGTTCCCTACCGTTTTGTTTGTCTTGCATATCTACCCGCTCAACCTCGTCATACATGACCGGACCTGTCAGATAACTATTAAACCAGCATATTAGGCGCCAGGCGTGTTAATGTCAATCGCTTTCTGAAATCACTTTGCTAACCCGCGCTTTCAGGCTTCCGCGATAGAGCTTGACACTGATTGCCTCTTTTATACCAACCTGATCGCTGTCTCTCAGGATCAAGTTGTCGTCGGATTTTCTGACCACAGCGAAACCGCGCTTGAGGACACCTTCGGGCGAGAGCGCGATCAACCTGTCATGCAGGTTGTTGAGTTCATTTCTGCGTTCACGCAGATAACTTCCGGACTGTTTAAAAAGCTGAAGCCTGAGATCATCGAGTTCCTGCTGACGACGGTAGATGAACTCGAGCGGACGCCTGAAGACCGGACTGCGCCTGAGACCGGACAGTTTCTGGCGGGCCAGTTCGATGTATGCTAAAACAGCGCGTGAGAGCTTTGTCTTGTATTTCCTGAGTCCGAGCTGGAGTTCGACCACATCGGGTACCGCCAGTTCCGCCGCCGCCGAGGGTGTCGGCGCGTGCAGGTCGGCTACGAAATCTGAAATCGTGAAATCCACCTGGTGCCCCACCGCCGAGATAACCGGCAGTTCCGATTCGAAGATCGCCCTGGCCACCACCTCTTCATTGAAGGCCCACAGGTCTTCCAGCGAACCGCCTCCCCGCCCGGTAATGATCAAATCGACCTGGCCATAACGGTTGAACCTGCGGATCGCCTGTGCGATTTCTTCGGACGCACCCTCCCCCTGGACATGTACCGGCGCAAGGATGATCTCTACTGCGGGCGCACGGCGACGAAGGATATTGATCATATCGCGGATCGCCGCCCCGGTAGGTGAAGTTACGATTCCAATCCGGGCTGGAAAATCGGGCAGTGGTTGTTTGTGTTCTTCATCAAAGAGCCCTTCGCGATAAAGCTGTTTTTTGAGACGTTGAAACTCTGCCTCGAGATCGCCGATCCCAGCCGGCATGATGCGGTTGACCCGGAGCTGGTAGTTGCCACCCCGCGGATAGACGGTGATATCTCCGAAGATACGGACCTTCATGCCATTCTCAGGCTCGAAAGAGAGGTACCTTCCGGTAAATTTCCAGAGCACGCACTTGATTTGAGCGTCACTGTCCTTCAGCGTAAAATAGCGATGGCCCGAGGAGTGATGGAGGTAGTTCGATATCTCACCGGAAACCCATACGGCCGGGAATTTTTCCTCTAATTCAGATTTAATCAGTTCGGTCAACTGCCCGACAGTCAGTACCTCTTCGGCCACTACCTGCCCCTTTCGACCGCAATCATCCGATCGAAGCGGACTAGTCTTTTATGGTCGATATAAGCCACGAAGATATCACCTGCGGGACTTGCCAGTATATATGGATCAGTGAATTTATCTTCGGTTATGAAATAAAAGCGCTCCTCGCGGTAATCATAGAGCAACAGTTTATGACCGACCTCTACGAACATGAGATAAACCGTATTTCTCTCTGTAACCAGCAGGCTGTGAAAAGCCAGATCGCCGTCGGATTTGAGCACTCTTTTGGGCGGGACGTAATTTTTGGCCTGGGGATCCAGTTCGATATCATAAATCCAGAGCTCCTTTGAATCCTCCTTAAATGACACCGCGTAACACAGGCCGGGAACATCCAATCCGTCGGGAAGACGAACATCGAGAAATTCCCGCGTTGACTGGTAGAGCTTGCGGGTCGTCAGGTCGGACATATCCTGCTCGGAAAAAGTCGCCAGGTAGAGACCGTAGCCCTTACCGACCGGGTGTCCGTATATAAGCATATATTGCAGCTTGTAATCTTCTAAGTCTTCGCTTTCTTCGGACTCATCACTTTCCTCGAGATCGTCATAGACCGTGTACATAAAACTATCGAACAGCTTCAAATCAGTCTGGGCATCGAAGATGTTTTCAGCTGTCTTCTTACCGTCTGAATCGAACAGGTGCAGTCGTATTTTGGTCTTGGTTTTGAGCGTCTCCACCTCCGGGACAATCAATCCTCCCAGGGTGGTACCCAGCGCATGATCAAACAGAGGCTCGCCGTTCAGCCTGATCTCCTCCAGTTCGGCCACGACCTCGCCACCGGAAATCGCTGAACCGATCAGTTTATCATCAGTTCGAGCCGGCATCCAGATTTTAAAATCCTCTTCCTCGTCGCAGGCAGACCTGGCTGTATGATATTCGAGTTCGGGAGACAGACCGTCGACTACCCTGTTGTATCGATTCACAGCGGGATTGTGATCGTAACCGGCTAGATGCAAGTAGTCTTCCCGTTCACGGTAGATCAGATGACAGAAATCCTTGTCGCCCATCCGGTACTGCCAGGTGCACTGCAGACCTGACGCGTTTCCGGCCCGGATCTCGATTTCGATCTCTGCGGTAATCAATGTCTGATCATAAAAGCGATAACTGCCCTGGACAATATATTTTCCGGGTTCGAGCAGTCGGCCATAACGAACCAGGTCGAAGTTGAATTCCCGGCTGTCATTGGGACCCAGGCTGTCATCGGGCGCATCGATCAATTCAACCGGGAAAAAATCCAGCCTCTCCTGCTGGACCAGGTCATTGGCACGCAGGACTTCCTCCCGCTCGGAATTGTATACCATAACTTCCGTCAGGTCGCTGTTGTAAGTGAAAGCGGGAACGACCCGGCTCTTGCCGGAATCGTTGATCAATCGCAGACTGACCGGGATCGACTGCCCCGGATAGTAGCTTTTATCTGCGATTTCGATTTCCAGTTTGAGCGCCATATTCGACTCCCCGCAAAACAGGATCGCCAGAAGCAATCCCAGGCTAATACTTTTCAGGCAACTTAGTAACATCCCACCCCCGCAGTTTAAGCAGGCATTTTCCACAGAAATCGGGCCGGTAGTTCGCGGCCAGCTGATGATTCCTGAAATGCGGTGGTTGATTCTGTACTGCTATTTTGATGAACTTGAGATAATCGGCTTTACTCTGAATATGATGATTCGTTCCACCGCGCGCCAGATGAGTATTGGCGGGCGGGCTGGGAAACTGGTTGAAATCGATCGGGTAGCTCATGATGCAGTTCATGTCGTTGTGGTCATGGTCTTTCTTGTTGGCCCGGTAATACTCTTTGTTTTCATACTTGGCCGGATCAGTGACATTCTGCGCAGCCGTGTTTTCCCAGTGCATCAGAAGCAGGGTATGGCCGATCTCGTGAGACAGCAGGTGAGCGTAATCCATACTGTGCACATCGGTCAGCGTGATATCGAGATAGACCAGCCCGTTGCACAACCCGATCGCATGAGTACCTGCCACGTAACTCTCATGTTTATTGGGCGCGATCTTAATATTGGCCGGTTCATGGTTGTGGTGATCGATTATGACCGCCCCCTCGCGCACGTACCGCTTGACATTGTTGACTATCACCTGCCCCAGCGGTTCTTCGATCTTGTTACCGTACTTATTGATCTCACGCCGGATGTAATTCTTGTAATCGACGGCCGACTCAGTGGCTCCCTGGTGACGCAGGTCTTTATAAAACCGCGAGGTTATCTTCAGGCGGATCTTCTGCTTTTCTTTTTTCTTCTTGATCTTCATGGTCTTGATGACCACCTTCTTGAATTCTTTCTGGGTCAGATAACGAGACACCAGGTGCACCGCCTTGGGCGGTTCGAACTCGATGAAGGCCTTGTCGTACTTTACAAGACCGTTTTGAATCAAAGTCATCAGGTTGGTGGCGTTGTTGCGCCGTCCCATGATGATATAAGCCGCCAGCTTGAGC
>WJMC01000168.1 GCA_014728145.1 Candidatus Zixiibacteriota bacterium
ACGGCGATGTGCCCGAATCACTCAAGGAAAAGAAGCTGGTTGCGCTTGACCTGGGTTCGCTTCTGGCAGGCTCGAAGTTTCGTGGCGAATTCGAGGAACGGCTTAAAGCTGTGCTGAAGGAAGTCGAAAAATCGGAGGGTTCGATCATCCTGTTTATCGACGAACTGCATACCTTAGTCGGCGCGGGTGCGGTTGGTTCCGGTTCGATGGATGCCTCCAATATGCTCAAGCCGGCGCTGGCAAGGGGCGAACTGCATTGTATCGGCGCGACCACAATCGACGAATACCGCAAGCATATCGAAAAAGATGCCGCACTCGAACGCCGGTTCGCACCGGTCATGATCGAGGAGCCCTCGATCGAGGATACGGTTTCGATTCTGCGCGGTCTCAAAGAACGTTACGAGATTCATCACGGTATCCGCATAACCGACCGGGCGATAGTATCCGCGGCGGAGCTTTCCGAACGGTATATCTCGGACCGCTTTATGCCCGACAAGGCGATCGACTTAATCGATGAGGCGGCCGCCAACTTAAGGATCGAAATCGATTCGATGCCGACCGAGCTGGATCAGATCGAAAAAAGGATTCGTCAGCTCGAGGTCGAAAAAGAAGGCGTCAGAAAAGAAAAAGATGCTGTCGAACGGCTCAAGCCGATCGAGGAAGAACTCGAGGATTTGTATGCTGAGCGCTCCAAACTGAGCGAGCACTGGAAGAAAGAAAAAGAAGTGATCGAGACCATTCACGGGCTCAAGACCAATATCGAGGATTTAAGAATCCGAGCCGACAAAGCCGAACGCAATGCCGAATTCGAAGAGGCGGCACGCCTGCGTTACGGTGAAATCGACCGGATGACCAAACTGCTCAAAAGCGAGCAACAGCGCCTGAAGGAAATTCAGGCGGAGATGAAACTCGTCAAGGAAGAGATTGACGAGGATGATATTGCCGATGTCGTCTCGAACTGGACCGGTATCCCGGTAACCCGCCTGACCGAGTCCGAAACCGAGAAGCTTCTGCATCTGGAGGACAACCTTCACCAGAGGGTAATCGGCCAGGATATCGCGGTCGAATCGGTCTCCGAGATCATTCGTAATTCGCGCGCCGGCCTGTCCGATCCCAATCGTCCGCTCGGTTCATTTATATTTTTAGGTCCGACCGGTGTGGGTAAAACCGAGCTGGCCCGGGCGTTGTCCGAGCTGATGTGGGGTTCTGAGGAAGCGATGGTCAGGATCGATATGTCCGAATACATGGAGAAGCATTCGGTTTCGCGCCTGATCGGTGCGCCCCCGGGTTATGTCGGTTATGACGAGGGCGGTCAGTTGACCGAGGCGGTTCGTCGTAAGCCCTATTCGGTAGTGCTTCTGGATGAGATCGAAAAGGCTCATCCGGAGGTCTTCAATGTACTGCTCCAGATCCTGGAGGATGGTCGTCTGACCGACAACAAGGGACGTACGGTCTCGTTCAGGAACGTGGTTTTGATCATGACTTCGAATATCGCCGCTCCGCAGATTATGGAGATGTCGCGCGATGTCGAAAGCCAGGGCTGGGAAGCTGTCTACGGACAGATCAAGCGCGAAGTGATCAAGATCATGGAGCAGTCGCTGAGGCCGGAGTTTTTGAATCGTATCGATGAGATCCTGGTTTTCGAACCGTTGACCCGCGATCATATCAAGCAGATCGTCAAGCTTCAGTTCGAGATCGTCAAGGATCGTCTCGCGTCGCAGAAAGTCGAGGCTGAACTGAGCGATGATGCGGCCTCGTATCTGGCCGAACATGGTTACGATCCGGCCTTCGGCGCCAGGCCACTGAAACGACTGATCCACAAGGAATTGATCAGCCAGATCTCCAAACAGATGCTGAAGGGTGAAATCAAGGCCGGGCGGAAGATAGTTATCGATGCCGCCGGTGATGGCTTGATATTCCGAAATCGAAATCAGGTGGAAGAAAAGATAGCCGGTTAAATCATGTAGATAAGAAAAAGGCAGTCAAAATGACTGCCTTTTTCTTCATAAAGCTTGCACTTACCGCTTTTTGCGGAGCAGGCCGGCACCCATCAGGCCCAGACCGACGAGAACCAGTGTAGTCGGTTCAGGTATCGGGGCCGGGGTAGAATCATTTGAGCCACCCTCAAAATTGTAAGGATGATAATAATCTTCATCCATCTGAGCCGGTCCTGAATTCGGCGCTGATCCGGTAAGGCCTTCATTGCCATTAAGTTCAACCCGACCCGAGACTATCGAGGGGTCGTAGATGGCAAACCCCTGCGATGTCATCGTGACCAGAGCCAGAATGACCAGAAGTACTGTAACTTTTCGCATAATATCACGCCCTTCACATGTTATTTTGTCTCACTCCATACTATTCAAGAATCATGCCAAAAGCTTAAGTTGTTGTATTGCAACGAAATCATATCTGAATTCCAAGTTCCGCGGATGTTTCTATGTACAGAATGTCGACGGGCATAGTTATGTTACAGTAAGACTAAACAATGTGCCGGAACGGGTTAAGTGGGGTATAAGGGAATGTCGAAATTCTTAACAAATTATTATAAATTCATTAAAATTTAGTTAAGGTAGGTGTTTTATGGAGCAGATTCTTTTCATTTTGGTTGAAAATAATTAAAAATTTACTTTTATTTCAGGTGCTCCGTGATCATGGATGACTGTTATTCAAAGGACGATTATGCCCCGGGCCCAGTCTCAATCGCAACAGAATCCCCAGCTGTTGACACCCTCATTTAAGGTGCTCATCGATGGTCGTCCGCTGGACGCGAGAGTTGAGTCGAGAGTACTTTCGATCAAGGCCGAAAGCGACCTGGAAATTCTCGATATGTTCGAGATGCGGTTGTATGATTACGACCTGGAACTGATCAACTCCAACGATCTGGCGATCGGCAGGACGGTAGAGATCAAGCTGGGGTACCAGGAAAGCAGTCTGACCACGGTTGCAACTTGTGAAATAGTTGCCTGGGAGCCGGAGTTTCCGCAGGGAGGAGCGGCCTACCTGACGGTTCGCGGTTACGATAAATCATTTAGATTGTCTCGCGAAAAGAAAAGCCGTTCGTTTGTCAAGATGAAGGACTCCGATATCGCCACCCAGATCGCGCGTGAGATGAGCCTGACACCTCATGTAACCGCCACCAGCGAAGTTCATCCGTATGTTTTTCAGCGCAATCAGACCAACCTGGAATTTCTGATGGAGCGTGCCCAGCGGATTTTGTTCGAGATGTATATCGAGGGTAATAATCTTTATTTCAGGCCTCCCCTGTCGAATCTGAGCCGGCAGGTCAGCCTGGTGTGGGGCGAATCGCTGGCTGAATTTTCTCCCCGCCTGTCATCGTTTAACCAGGTTTCCGAAGTGGTAGTCAAGGGCTGGGATCCCAAGACCAAAAAGGAGATCATCGGGAAATCCCGTTCCGGTGATGAACATACGACCCTGGGTGGTGCGCAGACAGCCACCCAGATCATGGAGTCGGCCCATGGTTCCACCAAGACATTCAAGGTCGACCGTCCGATTCACAGCCAGGCCGAAGCCGACGCGCTGGCCCGTGCCCATTTCAACCGGCTCTCGATGGGATTCGTTACCGGCGAGGGAAAAGCCCTGGGGGATCCGGTGATTAAAGCCGGCGCGGTCATTGACCTTGACGGGATCGGCAATAAATTCAGCGGTTCATATTACGTTGTAAAAGCCACGCACATATTCAATGCCTCGGGTTACAGCACCCGTTTCGAAGTCAAAAAGAATTCGCTCGGTCGTCCGCCCACGCCCCCGGGACAGCAGGTTCAGCAGCAACAGCAACAAAACCAGAATTTCCTGGATGTTTTGCTTCAGGATCTCGAGGATCAGCCGGTGGCCGGAGCCGAGTATATAATCGTTGCGCCCGATGGTACTAAGTTTACCGGTACAGTCGGTTCCGACGGCAGGATACGCAAGGACAATCTGCCGGCCGGTGAATGCCAGATCATCTTCAAGCAGCTTGTCAACCCGCACTGGGAAACCGACACACTCAACCTTGGCGAGGAGATCAAGCTTATGGTCGAGTGCCCGGCCCATGATGCCGGCGACCAGATCGATTTTGATATTTACCGCGTCTATGCCGAGGCTGACGATGAGAAAATCACCACTGTCAATGCCACAGTGAGCGAGGAGTTCTCTGCCGAGGCGAGCTGGACCTATGAATACGATGAAAACGACGACGGCAAACGCCCGAAATTCATCTTCCGCGCCAAATCCGGATCTCTGGAGAAGAACAGCGATATCCTGCGGGTGGTCGACAAATTCGAAGCCGACCTGAGCGACGATTCCGGCAATGCCCTGACCGGCAAAGCTTACAGGCTGACTTTACCCGACGGCGAGGTGCGCGAGGGTGTTTCCGATGAGGAAGGCAAGATTATCGAAGAGGACGTTCCGATTGGTGACTGCCGTTTGAGGCTGGATGACGGTTCCACGCTGGAGCAGAATTGATATGAGGGGGATCGATCGTTATGCCGGATGAACTCCTGAAGCTGACCCGCCAGACCAATATCGAACACCAGGAACAGCTCCCTTCGCGTATCAAACGTGTCTTCTTCGCGCCCCAGTTCGCCAAACCGGGTGACACGGTCAAGATCATTATCGAGACCGAGCAGGTGGCCGACAACAAGGAAATAAAAGTCAAGGTCGTGGCCGAGGACGATCCGGATAACATCACCCTTGATGAGGTTACCGGTCAGGTCTCGGGTAACCGTTGTGAAATTGATTATCAGCCGGCCGAGGGTGAAACCGATGAGGCGGAGCTCAAACCGAAACTGGGTGTCAGCATGTTTCGCCTGTTCCGCGCCAAAGCTGAGATAGAAGAACCGCAGGTAAGTTACGACAGCTCCGATAACGCGCTCGGATTCGGCGCGCTCGGTGTGATCTTCGATTCCATCGAGGAACGTTTCGCACCCCGTCGTGAAAGGCTCAGAATCAGGTACCGGTTTATCGATCCTGATAAAGAGATCAAGGGGGCGCGCCTGTATGTTTACGCCTCCAATTATGAAAACAAGAGTCATCCGGAGGACGACGCCGTAATTTATTCGGCGCTGATCCCGGCCCGGGAACGAACTCACCTGAAGGAATACACGATCAAGTGGTGGGGCGACACCACGGCCGAAAAAGGAGACCTGAAAAAGGGCGACACCCAGGCAACCTACATCAATCCGCTCTATTCACCGTACACGGTTGTAATCAAATATTCCAAAGACAATGAAGATCCCGATGATGACAGCGGTGCCGTGGCAAATCGCAAAAAAGCCGGTCCTGATGGTCAGGAAGTCGAATGGACGTTCAAAGTCGAATTCCATTCAATCAAGATGGAGCTGGGCGATTACGTTCCGCTTTACGAGATCCCGGTTGAAAAGAAGGAACGCGATAAGTGGATTCAGTGGCGTTTGAATGTGCTGGGTTACCCGGCCGGGCCTGTCGACGGCAATATCGGGCCGATGAGCAAACGGGCGATCAAGAATTTTCAACGTGCCAACTGGGAGGTGCCCTGGCCGGAAGACAAGAGCAAACCGCGCAAGCCCCTGGTGGCTGATGCTGTCGCCGGCAAGAAGACCCGCAAGGTCCTGGGTTCGGACCAGCGTGAGATTCGCCAGCTGTTTTCCAATGAAAAAGATCTCTTTGATTCATCCAAAGAGGTCAAGCTGTATACCCATGCCAACCTGTATTACTGCTATGAGACCAAAATCGAGGACGGCAAGAAGGAATGGAACCAGAACGCTGGTGATGAGTTTTTCACCACTAAAAAACATGACAAGGAAGCTGACAATTTCAACCGACCCTATATCCCGATAATCGGGAAGGTGATGATCAAACGTCGCAACGGGAAACCGGCCTTCGTCAGCCAGGCGGTCGGAAAAGTGCGGGTTAATTTCAAGGTCCTGGATCCGGCCGAGGATCTTGACCAGACTTCGACGGATGTCAATTATACACCCCGCAAGTTCATTAAAAAAGCGGGTGAAGAAGAGCCTAACGGCGGTGACAACTGCGCTGAGAAATTTTCCGGAGCGCGCGAAAAAGAGGACACCAAAAGTTACAAGACGTATCTCGATATCGGCAAAAACCTGAAACCTTATGAGTCCAAAGATGACAGCGCCAATAAATGCGTTTATGTCGAAGCCGACCCGACCGGCCTGGAGCCGGGCACGGCCGGGGTGTTTTTCGTACCGTCATATACAGCCGGAGACAACTATCAGCTCCAGGCTGAACTCGATTTCGAGAATCATCCCAACAAGGACAACCTGCCCTCGGATGCGGACTCTGTTAAAACCCTTTCTGCTAAAATCACGAACTGGCGCAAGCTCAAGCTGGCGGCTTATATCATCATGGGACGGCGCAACAACGCCACCAACCTGATGAC
>WJMC01000169.1 GCA_014728145.1 Candidatus Zixiibacteriota bacterium
TCTCTTCCAGCACATTGCCATAGCGATCGACAACTTTATAGATAAATCTCGGTTCCACCTTTACCCCGCCGTTAGGAAAAACAGAGTAGGCGGAGACCAGATCGATCAGTCGTACCTCGCTGGTGCCTATCGCCAGCGACAGATCGGGTGAGAGGCGCGAGTCGATGCCCATCTTGCGGGCATAGAAAATCGCCTGTTGCGGTTGAACCATGTTCAATAATTTAATCGCGATCAGGTTGCGAGAGCGATAAAATCCCTCACGCATCGCCATCTTGCCGTCGAACTTGTTGTCGAAGTTATGCGGACGCCATTCTTTCGCGCCCGGAATCGTGTAAACAACCGGAGTATCCCACATAGTCATGGCAGGCATATAGCCGTTGTCGATTGCCGCAGTATAGACAAACGGTTTAAAAGCCGACCCGGGCTGGAGTAATGATTGCACCGCGCGATTGAATTTGAACTCGGTGAAATCCTTGCCACCCACCATCGCCAGTATATCCCCGGTGGTGTTGTTTAAAACCAGGGAAGCGGCCTGTATCTGCTTATGATCATAAGCGATCGAATCACCCTCTTCATCATAGTATTCAACTACGTACTCATCGAAATGCGAATGCTCAGGTACATAGACCGAATCTATCCGGGCCTGAATTTTATCGGTCTGCTCCTTGACCGCGTTTTCAGCCACACGCTGGATGTAAGGATCGAGGGTGGTATAAACCGACAGGCCTCCGGAATAGACCGCTGAGTCACCGTAACGATCGACCAGGTATTGGCGTACATATTCAGAAAAATATCCGCCGTAAGTAGCCGGCTGGTTGGACAGATCGACTTCTATCGGAAGCTTTTTGACGCTGTCAGCTTCGGCCTGCGTAATTTTTTCGTTGTCTGCCATGTTCTGAAGGATCTGGTTACGTCGTTTCAGGGCCCTGTCGGGATTCCGAATCGGTGAGAATCCATAAGGCGCCGCCGGCAGACCGGCTATCATGGCGCATTCTTCAATCGAAAGTTCCTCGACATCCTTGTTGAAATAATTTTTGGCCGCCTCGTAGATACCGAACGAGCGATTGCCGAAATCATACTGGTTAAGATACATTTCGAGAATTTCGTTCTTGGAATAGAGCCTCTCAATCTTGACCGCCGTCAGGGCTTCCTTGATCTTGCGTTCGATACTTAAACTGCGATCCAGAAACAGCATCCGCGCCAGCTGCTGGGTTATAGTCGATGCTCCCTGTGAACCGAACCCGCTGGTGAAATTTTTGATCACCGCACGCATCAAGTCACGCGAGGACACTCCCCAGTGTTTGTAGAAATTCTTGTCCTCGGCCGAGAGGATAGCGTCGATCATTCTCTGCGGGATCCGGTCGAATGTAATCAGGTTGCGCTGTTCGGCAAAATATTTCTGGATAATCGAACCGTCACGCGCGTAAATCCGCGTGATCAAAGACGGCTCGATATTGTAGAGCTTGTCGATATCGGGCAGTTCGTGATTGTAGATATGATTAATATAAGAGGCAAACAGCACACCCGAGATTACCAGAACAGCCACCAGCGTGCTGATCGCGATGGTTTTTTTGGGGATATTGCGCCCGCTTTTTGACGGGCTCGATGTCGTCCTCTTCATACGCCGTCTCATATATTCATTATACAGAAGTGAAACGTCATTTCACCAAAAAACTTAAATTTTTTACTCTCGTAGTTCTATTCGAGTTCAAGCAGTATATCCTCGGTCTCGAACCTGTTCCGGACCGAGATCGTGTCAGCAAACAGGTAATACGGTTCCGAATACTCTATCGGCAGTATACGTCCCGGATCATAGCTCCCGTTTGAGTCGAGGTCATCGAAAGCGTAGAAGATATATCTCCCGGCGGGGAGATCGAGGTAAAAGCGCAATGAATCATCTAAATCGAGATCCATTTCGAGCATCCCCTGAAGCGCGCGCAGACGGATCAGCGGGTTGGCATACTGATTCCTTCCAGGCAGTAATACCTTGCCGGAAACCGCTCCCCAGTCAGATTTGTCCAATAATGCAAAACCGACAGTGAGGATCGAATCGCCGGCAGGATTTCCGGAGAGGTCATGAATACGAGTCAAGTCTATGTAGAGCAGGTAATCCCCGCTGTCAGGCTCTTCAAGCGGGAGCTTCGCTCTGATGCTGAGGCTGTGCGCGTCGATTTCCCGGATCGGAAGAAGGCTCGAATCGGGTATCATCACAGTCAGCACTGTGTCGGCCGAATCGATTACAACCGGTTCGGAAAATTTTAGCAGGATCATCGAGTCAAGCGGGAAATCGGGCTGACGGTCGGCCGGAAAGGTGCTCAGCAACGTGGGCGGAAGGCTGTCAGTACGGTTTGTAACCACAAATGAGGCGGTATCCTTGTCCTCGGCCAATGGGTTGTCGTTTTGATCGCGCACCTCTTTGATACTCAATTGGTAACTGCCCGAATCGAGACTGCTGACAGGCTTCAGCAACAGCCTGGTCGAAATCTGCCGGGCGGAGTAGATTTTTTCGAGCTCAACCGCCTGGCTGTCAGCATTTAACAGCGTAAAATTTTGAGTTGACAAGTCAGCGCAATTCACTGCCTCGCTGAAACGGACATCGATTAACAGGTCGCGGTTATATTCGACCGAACCGAGCTCAGGCCGGATCGTATCGGCTGATATGAGATTGAATCTCACACCGCTCAGTATCGGATCAAGTGAATCAAGTCTGATCAGGTTCGCGGGGATCCCGATCGGATCGTTCGCGGGCACATATTCACGGTCGGAGCCGACATCCTTGACCGCGAAAGCATAGTATTCTCCAAGTCCCAGATAATCCATCCGAAAACTACCGTCACTGCCGGTTTGTCCGATATAGTCGGGAAGTGTGTCGAAAATTGAAAAACCGGTGTCGGCCTCGAACAGCCAGATATCAACCCTGTCAGCTGAATTGAAGTTTTCATAGACCTGTCCCGCGATCGAACCGGAATCGAGCATCCGGCCTGTGGAAAAAGCGAATTTGAACGGATTTTCCATACGGTTCCTGCGCAGGTCCTCGATATCGGTCTTGAGCGCGACCAGGTAGGTCTGATCCATTTTCAGGCTGTCCGCGAAACGGATTTTGATTTTATCGCCGTCGACTTTGATCCGGGGAGCAACAGCAGGCATTGGAGAGATAAAGACATTTTGCGCAATCTCATCGGCCTTGATTTTCTCCGAGAATGTCACTTCTATATCGGTCTCACGCGCAACGTTCAGAGCCCCGGCTTGAGGTGTTGTAGCGATCACCTCGGGCGCTGTTTCGTCGGGCGGACCACCCGGAGGAGGTTCAATCTTGGCGCAACCTATGCTCGATAAAATGGTAAATACAAGTAGAATTGCGGTTAATCCGGCAGGCGTTTTCACCGGTCGAGTTTCTCCCTGATCGTGGCATTGTCGGGATCCAGCGCCAAAGCTTTCTCCCACATCTCACGAGCCTGTTCGCGCAGGCCCTTGGCGTAATAGATTTCCGCCAGGTGATCCCAGATCACCACATCGTTTTGCATCTGTTCGAGGGCTTTGCGGATATATTTTTCGGCTTCATCCAGATCCCCCATCTTAAACAGCACCCATCCGTAGCTGTCGAGGTAGGCCGGGTTGAGAGAATCCTGCGCCAGAGCATCCTCGATCATCTGTTTGGCTTCCCGCAGACGAATTCCCTGGTCGGCCAGCATATAGCCGAGATAATTGAGAGCCGGATGAAAATTCGGTTGAAGTTTTAGAAGCCTTTCAAACACCGCGATGGAACTGTCGACCTGTCCCACTCTTTCGAGCGCAGAACCAAGCGTGAACAGGGTTGGGACATCGTCCGTTTCGGAATCGATCAGGCCATCGAGGATATTGACCACCGCCTCGTAACGTTCCTGGGCGGAATAGTAGCGCGACAAAAACAGGCGCATATCTTCACGGCCGGTTTTAACCCGCGACATACCCTGTTTGAGGATATCGACTGCCATATCCAGCGAATCCTGCACACGGTAGACCTCGGCCAGGTTGATCCAGCCGTCGGGAATAGTGTCGGCCATATCGATGACGTTATAGAATCTCTCCTTGGCCAGCTCGAAATCCTGGTTGAACTGCGCGATTCTTCCCAGGTAATACTGTGCCAGAAAATTATTCGGGTTCATCTCCGCCAGCTCGGTAAAGAACTGTTTGGCCATTTCGATCTGATTGGCATCGAGTGCCAGAAGCCCCAGCCGTCCCAGTATCTGTGAGCGGTTGGGATAGTTTTCGGCCACCGACTGGATTTCATAGATCGCGTCATCATCGCGTTCGGTGGTAATATACAATTCGATCAGCTTGAAGCGGGTCTCCAAATCACGCGGAGACTGATCCAGAAATCTCGTCACCATCGTGATCGCCGAATCGATTTCGCCTTTATTCAAAAGCAGGTCGGCATAGCCCATATAGGCATCGCGGTTTTCCGGGCCGGGATCGATTGCCAGCGAGGTTTCGTAGGTTTTCATGGCGCGCGTCGAATCACCCACCGTCAGGTAGAGCTGGACCAGCTCGTTGTACACCTGGGGATTATTGGATAATGCCGTCATTTTTTCATACTGACTGACCGCTTTTTCGAACTGCCCGGTTTGTTTATAATAATTTCCCAGGTACCAGTGGGGAGCGATCTCTGTCGGATCGAGTTTTTCGACGATCCGGTAATACTTGATCGCCTCCTGCCAGTCACCCAGCCCGCGGTGGGCATCGGCCTTCAAAAGCACCGCCTCCGAAAAACGGTTGTCGAGGGGTTTGAGCACTTTCCAGGCTTCATCGTATTCACGCATGCCCAGGTACAGATTGGCCAGCGCGACCCGGATATCGTAGCTGTCAGGCTCGTGCGACAGAGCGGTCCGGTAGTATGACAGAGCCAGTTCGTAGTTCTCTTCCAGTTCGGCGATGACACCATTCGTAAAGTGATAAAATGCCACCGGGTTAAGGGGAGGCTGACGCAGTTCCTCCGCGCTGACCGGTTCAAACTCGACTTTCGGTTTAGGACCGCATCCGGAAAGCATCGAAAACGCTGTCAATGCGGTAATAAGTATGTATAATTTCGGTCTCATCACCATTCTTTAACCACCAACTCCCTGGAAAGTTCTAATTAACAATAAGTTTGGCCCAGCGCAGTTTCCCGACCTTGAGTATATGTTCACCCTTGAAGGGCAGCTCGACCGCGAATTTTGTGAATTTCTCGCCATCGATCTGAAAACCGCCCTGCTTGATCAGGTTGCGCGCCTTGGAGGATGATTCCATCAGCTTGTGATCGGCCAGAAACTTGGGCCAGTAGATCTCCCCCTTTTCCCGGAAATCAGACTGACTGACCACAATCTCGTGCATATCGTCGGGAATTTCCCGCTTGGAGAAAACCGCCTCGAAATCATCCCGGGCAGATTTCGCCTCGGCCTCGGAATAATACATGGCCACAATCTTCTCGCCCAGTTTCTTTTTCAGCTCCATCGGGTTCGCTTTGGGATCATCCAGTTTTCTTTTAATATCAGCCAGGCTGTCATCATCGGCGTCGGTTGTCAGGCGATAGTAGTTATATATCAACGCATCCGGGATCGACATGATCTTGCCGAAAATCTGTTTTGGTTGTTCAGATACCCCGATATAATTGCCGACCGATTTGGACATTCGCTGGACACCGTCGACACCCTCCAGGATCGGCACTGTCAATGCCACCTGGGGCTCGATTCCGTAGGCTTCCATGATCGTACGCCCCGCCAGCAGGTTAAAGAGCTGATCGGTACCCCCGATTTCGACATCGGCCTCGACCATGACCGAATCATAGGCCTGCATCAATGGATACAAGAGTTCATGGACCGAGATCGGCGCACCTGATTTGTACCGTTTCTCGAAATCATCCCGTTCAAGCATACGGGCGACCGTGAAGCGCGAGGTCAGCTCGAGAATATCCCTGAACTGCAGTTTGGCAAACCACTCACCGTTGTAGCGCACCTCGGTATCCTCACGATTCATCAGCTTGAAGAACTGTTCCTGGTAGGTTTTGGCATTTGCCATCACCTGCTCCCGGCTGAGCTGTGGACGGGTTGCAGATTTGCCCGAGGGATCGCCCACCATGGCGGTGTAATCGCCGATAATCAGGACTATCCTGTGCCCCAGGCTCTGAAACTGCTGGAGCTTCCGCAGGCCGACCGTATGACCCAGGTGAATATCCGGGGCGGTTGGATCGAAACCCTGTTTGACCCGGAGAGGTTTGTTCTCTTTATACGATTTTTCCAGCTTTTTAAGGAGTTCGCCTTCAGGCAGGAGATCGACCACGTTTTGGGTCAGTATTTCAAATTGTTCATCCGGTTTCAGCATATATCACCTGTTATCTAAAGTATCGGCCATACTCACCTTAAATTCAGGCAAGGTAAGTTGTTTAGACTGTTCGGGCAAGCAGATTTTGACCGTGCTACGCAGAAGCCGATAATATAGAATTCAGGCAACGATCATGTTCTGTTAAACAGACCAAATCGATCAACCCAGCGCTTCATCCATAGCGCTGTCGCAGATCGCGTAATGCGAAGCTTTCCAGACCGGTTTACCATCCCTGAAGAGAATCATCTGGGGCGACTGGTGCTTAACTCCGCATTTTTCGGCTATCTCATGTGACAGTTGTTTGTTTTCGCGGACCATGACGCGGTAAAACAACGCCTTCCCGTTGTCTTTTACGTACTTCTTTAAATCAGACCAGGTTCCAGCCGAAATCGGACAGGTCGAGGAATGCTTGTACAAAAACACCGGTTTTTCCGCGCTTTCAGACAGAATTTTCTCAAACTCTTCGATCGAATCGATATCCTGAATCATCTAAACCCCCGAGGCTGTGTTGTTTATCTCAATTATAACGTCGGAAGAATGAAAAGGTTTCCATAGCCAAAAGGGACAATATCCCCCCTCTTTTTTTCGACGAATCAACAAAACCGTAATCTGATTTGCTCAAATTTTGAACAGGGTGGTGGCGTATAAATGTAAACTACGCTGAGCTTTGCAGTTAAATGAAGATTTAAGGATTGAATCCGGCAATTTTTTATTGCCATAATTACATATATTATTATATTAAACTGGCTGTAAGTATGTTAGTTTACCTGTCTATAATAAAAAATGGGCCATACTACCCGTGCCTGATCGTAGCAGAAAATTTAGCTTAATATAACCTAACAGAAAGGATCCACATGCGCACCAAACTGTTACTCTCTGTGTTTCTGGTGCTTTTCGCTGTTTCAGTGCTGTCAGCGGAACGCATCGAACTCACATCTTCAGGGCAGGATGTTAACGTTACTGTGCTGGAGTCCAATGACTACCGGACTCTGGTAAAATTTGAAATAGGGGCTTATCATCAAAAGATGATCGACATCAACGGTGACTCTTATTATCAGGTCAGCCTTCCCGGCGAAGCTATTTTGCTGGATGAGGGTGCTCCTGATCTTCCGAGGCTGAGTCGTTCGATCATCATCCCGGATGACGCTCAGATGGATGTCAATGTCATCGAATCGGAATATATCGACGTTGACCATACTCCGGTTGCTCCTTCCAAGGGTAACCTTTTGCGTACTGTCAATCCGGATGATGTCCCGTATCCTTTCGGTGATGTTTACCAGTCTGATTCATGGTATCCGCGGGAACTGGCCTCTATCCGCGAGCCGTTCATCATGCGCGACTATCGCGGTACCGTGATCGACCTGAACGCATTCCAGTATCATCCCCAGCGTCAGACCCTGCGTGTTTTCACCTCGGTAACAGTCGAGGTCAAGAACATCGGCATGGGTCAGGTCAATATCCTCGAAAATGCCGACCGCACCCATGTGGTCCCGGATTTCGAGAACATTTACAAAAGACGCTTCATCAATTTCGATCACATGATGGGCAAATACACCATGCTCCCGCAGGAAGGCGAGATGCTGGTAATCTCTCATGGCACATACATGACCGCGATGCAGCCGTTTGTCGACTGGAAGCTCCAGAAGGGTATCAAGACCACTTTGGTCGATGTCGCCACGATCGGTGCCAATGTCACCTCGATTTCGAATTTCATCGATGATTTCGAGGACACCACCGACCTGGCTTTCGTACTCCTGGTGGGTGACTATATCCATGTCCCGACCCCGTCGGCTTCTGGCGGCGCGTCCGATCCTACCTACGGCAAGGTGATCGGCACCGACGATTACCCGGATGTGATTATCGGCCGATTCTCGGCCGAGACTATCGCTGATGTCGAGACCCAGGTCGATCGTACTATCTACCACGAGCTCAATGTCACCAGCGGTGACTGGCTCCATAAGGGAATGGGTGTCGCCTCGACCCAGGGTGCCGGCAGTGGCCACTACGGTGAATCCGATGACGAACATATGGGTTACATCCGTGACGACCTTCTGGCTTTCACCTTCACCGAAGTCGATGAGTTCTACGGTTCATCGGCTAGCGACGCGATGGTTTCTGCCAGCCTCAACGAAGGTCGCAGTTTCATCAACTACTGCGGTCATGGCAGTACCACTGCATGGTCGACCACCAGCTTCAACAATTCCGACATTAACGCCCTGACCAACGACAACATGCTTCCGTTTATCATCTCGGTCGCCTGTGTCAACGGCGATTTTGATGGTCCGACTTGTTTTGCGGAAGCCTGGATGCGGGCTCAGAACAACGGTAACCCGACTGGCGCGATGGGTATCTATGCTTCCTCTATCAACCAGTCCTGGGCTCCGCCGATGTATGCTGAGGATGAGGTCACCGACCTCCTGATCGCCGGAACTATGTGGACATTCGGCGCCAACTGCTTTAACGGTTCGGCTTACATGATGGAGCAGGTCGGCGCGGTCGATATGTCCGACACATGGCATATCTTCGGCGATCCGTCCGCTCTGATGCGCACCGATGATCCGGACCCGATGACCGTCAACTACACCGGCGCTGTTTTCTTCAA
>WJMC01000170.1 GCA_014728145.1 Candidatus Zixiibacteriota bacterium
CGCCTGGCCCAGGTCAGCGAAAATATCATAGATCAATGCGTCGCCCAGGGGGTGCCTTTCGCGCGCGATTACGGCGGTCTTTTGGCAAACCGTTCATTTGGCGGTGCTCTGGTTTCAAGGACTTTCTATGCCCGTGGCCAGACCGGTCAGCAGTTGCTTCTGGGATGTTATCAGGCACTCGCACGGCAGGTTTCAGCCGGCAGTGTCAAGCTCAACACGAGATCCGAAATGCTAGACCTGGTAGTGGTTGACGGCCATGCCAGGGGTATTATCGCGCGTGACATGGTCACCGGTGAGATCAAATCTTACGCCGCAGACGCTGTCGTAATTGCAACCGGGGGTTACGCCAACGTGTTCTATCTCTCGACCAACGCCAAAGGGTGCAATGTAACCGCAGTCTATCGCGCCTATAAAAAAGGCGCGCTGTTTGCCAACCCCTGCTACACCCAGATTCATCCGACCTGCATTCCGGTTTCAGGAGACTACCAGTCCAAGCTTACGCTGATGTCAGAATCACTTCGCAACGACGGCCGTATCTGGGTGCCCAAGAAAAAAGATGATAATCGCGATCCAAACGACATACCAGAGAAAGATCGCGACTATTACCTCGAACGCAAGTATCCCTCCTATGGCAACCTGGCTCCACGCGATATATCCTCGCGCTCGGCCAAGGAGGTCTGCGACGAAGGGCGCGGTGTCGGACCGGGCGGACTGGGTGTCTACCTCGATTTTTCCGATGCTATCAACCGTCTCGGAGAGGATACTATCCGTGACCGCTACGGCAACCTGTTTCATATGTACGAGAAGATTACAGCGGAAAACCCATACAGGGTTCCGATGAGGATCTACCCGGCGCTTCACTACACCATGGGTGGCCTCTGGGTCGACTACAACCTGCAGTCGAACCTGCCGGGATTGTTCGTAATCGGTGAAGCGAATTTCTCCGACCACGGCGCAAATCGCCTGGGCGCCAGCGCGCTGATGCAGGGCCTGGCTGACGGATACTTTGTCCTGCCGTACACGATAGTGGATTATCTCAATCAGATCACCCCCGGTAAAGTAAAGTCAGATCACGACCAGTTCAAGCAGGCTACCGGTGAAGTCAACGAGAAAATCAAAAAACTGCTGTCGATCGACGGTAAAGAGACTGTGGACTACTACCATCGTATGCTGGGCAAATTGCTGTGGGATAAATGCGGTATGGCCCGCAATGAAGCCGGTCTCAAAGAAGCTTTGCAAAAGATACCCGAAATCCGTCAGGAATTCTGGGAGAATGTCAGGGTGCCGGGAGAAAACGAACAGCTCAACCAGAGCCTCGAGAAAGCCGGTCGGGTGGCTGACTTTCTGGAATTTGCGGAACTGATGTGCCATGACGCACTCGACCGCGATGAATCCTGTGGTGCGCATTTCCGTGAAGAACATCAGACCGACGAGGGCGAAGCTCTGCGCGACGATGAAAACTACAGCTACGTCTCCGCCTGGGAGTTTGACGGAGTCGGCAAAAAACCGAAACTCCGGAAAGAACCGCTCGAGTTCGAGGAAGTCAAACTGGCACAAAGGAGTTACAAATAATGAACTTAACTTTGTATGTCTGGAGGCAGAAGAACGCCCGTGATAAGGGCCGGATGGATAAATACGAAGCTAAAGATATCTCGGAGCATATGTCTTTTCTGGAGATGCTCGACGTAGTCAACGAGGGTTTGATAAAAGACGGTATCGAGCCGATTGCTTTCGACCACGACTGCCGGGAGGGAATCTGCGGAACCTGTTCGCTGGCCGTTAATGGTGTCCCCCACGGTCCCGACCGTGGCACAACAGTCTGCCAGTTACATATGCGACGCTTCAAAGACGGCGACGCGATCTATATTGAGCCCTGGCGAGCGAAAGCATTCCCGGTCATAAAAGACCTGATCGTTGACCGCCAGGCACTCGACAGAATAATCGAGGCGGGCGGTTATGTCTCGGTGACTACCGGGGGAGCTCCCGATGCCAACTCGATTCCGGTCTCCCAGGAATCCGCCGAAAAAGCCTTTGACTCCGCAAACTGTATTGGATGCGGTGCCTGTGTGGCCGCCTGTAAAAACGCCTCGGCTATGCTCTTTACAGCCGCCAAGGTCGCCCACCTGGCCAATCTTCCACAGGGTTTGGTGGAAGCCAAACGCAGGGTGACTAAAATGGCCTACCAGATGGATATCGAAGGTTTTGGAAACTGCTCAAACCAGTACGAATGCGAGGCGGCCTGCCCCAAGGAAATCTCGGTCCAGTTCATCGCCCAGATGAACCGCGAATTCCATAAAGCGATCAGGTACAAACAACGCTGATTAATCGACTCTACGCGTAAATCGAAAGCGGTGGAACCAGAACAGGCTTCACCGCTTTCTGCTAAATAATAAGACCGACGGTGGGGTATCCGCCGGTCTCAGTTAGATAGTAGAGGACTGCCCTGATGAGCAAGGCAGCTTTTTTTAAGTTTTAAGCCACTCGTTGTTCGCCCAAAACCTCGATGCGCAGATTGCTTTTATTCCAATTATCTCTCGTCCTGACTCTCATGTTGTCTTTCTGTTTATATATAGATACAAATGCTATGCCATTATAGAAAGAATAAGCTGATTCCCGGTAAGACTATAAAATATAACATCTTATAGCGTTTTCGCGGAAACAGATGGTATGGCCGGGTGAGGTATTTTAACCTCAATTCGACCTGATAGCCCGTGTAAAATTACCCTGTTTGACAGTATCAGTTGAGATCTTTAAATGGTTCGATTTCGATTCCGAGGGACTTAATCTTTTTACGTAGATTGTTACGGTCTGTTTTTAACATCCTTGAAGCGGCTGAGATGTTGTAGTTTGTCTGTGCCAGCGTCTGACCTATCAGACTTGCTTCGTATTTCCGAA
>WJMC01000171.1 GCA_014728145.1 Candidatus Zixiibacteriota bacterium
AACCTGCTGGTGTGCCTTTTAAGCTGAGCGAACCCGGTTCGGCACAGCCTCCGGTGGCGGATATGGAAATCTACTCCTCTGACAAGTTGTTTCCGGGAAGATTTTACGATCAGGTCACTATCCAGGAATTTCGCGGTTACAATATTTTGATACTTAAACTTTATCCGCTTCAGTATATTCCGGAATCGGGTGAATTGATATACTATCCGGACCTGAATGTCGAGGTCGATGTCACGGAAACCCGTGATCTGACTACCAGCCTGTATCGCTCAAAATACGCAGACGAGGAAGCTGTCGCACATAAAGTTGACAACCCTTATGATATCAATAAATATTCTGTCCTGCCGTCGAGAGCTGACAAATCGGGTGAGCAGTTCGATCTCTTAATCATTACAACTCCAGCCCTTGCAGGCGGTTTTGCTCCGCTCAAGGACTATCATGACACTACAGGAATTGCTACCCAGATAGTCACTACCGATGTGATCGGATCGGTTGATCCGGATGATATCCGGGCGTATATTACCGACGCTTACCTGAACTCAGGGATTGAATATGTGATTATCGGTGCAGATGATGACATTATCCCCGCCAAGGATTTATATGTCAGGTCGTGGGAAGGCCAGGAGGCCGAAGTCGAATATGCTATGCCTGGCGACCTATATTTTGGATGTCTGGACGGTACCTGGAACTACGACGGAGATTCCCGCTGGGGAGAACCCACAGACGGTGAAGACGGTGGTGAAGTCGACCTCTATGCTGAGGTCTATGTCGGGCGTTTCCCGGTCGGCAACAACGACGAAGTCGACACCATGGTCGCCAAAACTCTTGCATACATGAATTATTCTGTCTTCAATTACTTTTTGAAAAGAGTCCTGCTCGTGGGAGAGAACCTCGGTTTTGGCGGTGTCTCCGAGTGGGGCGGTAACCTAATGGATGAACTTGTGGGTACTGTGACCTCTGACGGATACACTACAGTCGGATTCTCAACTGATGACTACGCTGTCGACAAATTGTACGATCGCGACTGGGATGATCCCGACGTTGAAGACGATGAAAATGACTGGCCCAAAAAACAGTTCATCAAGAAGTTTAACCGTGGGATTCATTTTCTCAATCACCTCGGGCACGGTAATGTCGGTTATGCTATGAAGCTGTACAACAACGATGTCGATACGCTCGAAAATGAAAAGTTCGGATTTTTGTATTCACAGACCTGTCTGGCCGGTCATTTCGACAACCAGGCCAACGCATCTGATTGTTTCGCTGAGTATTTGACAGTCAAATTCATGAACGGCTGTTTTGCGCTGGTCATGAATGCGCGTTACGGCTGGGGATCTTACAACTCAACGGATGGCCCCTCACAGAGGTTTCATCGCCGTATGGTAGACGCGGTCTATGCTCAGGACATTCGAAATTTCAGCAAAGCTAACCAGCACTCACGGGAGGAAACGGTTTTTCAAATCGATGACGCCTGTATGCGCTGGTGCTACTACGAGCTCAATTATTTCGGTGATCCAACTATTGAGATGAAATATCACTGCGATGATCTTGATCAGGACGGTTATCCGGGTGAATATTGTGAGTACGATCCGAAGCCTGTAGACAACTGTAAACTGCGTTATAACCCGGACCAGATCGACAGCGATGGTGACAGCTACGGGGACAGTTGCGATGCCTGCCCCGGATATGATGACGATATCGACAGCGACGGTGACAGTGTGGCCGACGGTTGCGACGAATGTCCCGGCTTTGACGATTTCGCGGATGCCGATCATGACGGTATCCCTGACAGTTGCGATGTCTGCCCGAATTACCATAACAGCCAGACTCCCGATTCGGACGGTGATGGGTATCCCAACGGCTGTGATAACTGCGCGTATGCCTATAATCCGGACCAGGCCAATTCTGATGGTGATTCAAACGGTGACGCCTGCGATCAATGCGAGGGGTATGATGACGACATCGATTCGGATATGGATTCTACACCGGATGGATGTGATCTATGCCCGGGATATTTCGATTTTCTCGACCTTGATGGCGACGGTATGCCCAATGATTGCGATAAATGTCCCGGTTTCGATGATTTCGCTGATTACGACGGGGATTCCGAACCTGACAGTTGCGACAATTGCCCGATCACTTATAATCCGGACCAGGTAGATTCCGACGGCAATGGTGTCGGCGATGCCTGTGATAATCTCTGTGGCGATGCCAACAAAGACGGTACGCGTGATGTCTCCGACGCGATGTACATTATCAACTTCGTATTCAACAGCGGTCAGCAACCATCACCCTTGAGGGTTGGCGACGGCAACTGCGACGGTTCGATAGACGTGTCCGACGCGACTTACCTGATAAGTTTCATATTCAGTTCGGGTGGCGCGCCCTGTGATCCCGATGGCGACGGTATTCCTGATTGCTAATCAGGTTTTAGTAGATAAAAAATCCCCGCCAAAAACTATTCGGCGGGGATTTTTTTGAATGCGTTGAAATCAGCAATCCGGAACCTGATCACCGTTTGAATCGCAGGGATTATTGCCTCCCGCAAATGCGTAATTTATAATAAATACTGCGTCTGAAACATCCACACTGGCATCACAGTTTGCATCACCGGAGCTGTATGGTACCGGAGAGGGACCTCCAGAAAAAGCGTAGTTGATGATATAAACCGCGTCAGACACATCGACCACTGAATCGTTATTGGCATCGCCGCAGACATAATCTCCCCGTAGCGAATAAGCCCAGAACGTGGTACATGTGTCGCTGTTCGGATTGTCGCCGTCATCGAGAATCTTGAAGTAAATAATATGAACACCACTCGAGTCTTCCGGCAAAGGCCAGTTTACTGTCGTGTCTTTGCTTTCCGAATCATATTCCCAGATTGGATTCCAGACACCGTTACAGGCATCGATCTGGTAATATGCCCGGTTTAGTCCGAGATTGTCAACGAAGTCGATTTCCATGATAGGAGGGTCAGCGTAGAAACCTCCCGAAGCAGGTGAAACCACGCTGAAGGTTGGAGCGGTACAGTCAATCTGGACCTTCGCACCGCGGCTAACATGGAAGATACTATGGTTGCTCGGATCTCTAAGTGACGAACTGTCGATCATAAAGTCAATTGAATCATGCTGATTAATTCCATTATACACGATACCGAAGGCATTGCCTGGACCGCTCATTGTCGAAAGCAGTGAGACGAAATCAACATGGATGCTGTCACTTCCAATCAATGAGTAGAGCGTGTAGCTTGATGGTGGAACCATCAAATCACCCTTGATGATATCGACAGGATCAATATAGCTGTCGTTATACTTAAAGGTAAAAAACCCGCCCTTGATATTGCCCAGGTATTCATCAATGGAAAGCCACAGAGTATCGGTTCCACCGCAACTGGTCGACTGGAATTTTGGATTGAGAGAAACCAGATTGGACAGGAGCTGGTATTCAATTGAGATACTATTCAACACAGGTGAGAAATCGCCTGATGACACAAAGTTTACGCGGTACTGCAGGTATTGATTTGGTGTTGACTGTATCTGTCCCCCAGCGGTAACCTCTGTCCACTCTTCCCACTCAACGCCGTCCTCGCTGGTACGTGTTTCAATGGTCAAAAGATCTGAAATGGCGGAAGATGCTGTGGCCATTCCGCCCTGGTATGGCCCGCCGGCGCCGGTGTAAGGGCTATACCAGAGACCATTGTGATAATGAATTGCGCCCCTGACTAATCTGTCGTCATCCCATTCACCTTCGCCACCGAGCACAATATCGGGTGCATCCGGTCTGAACCAGGGACCCATCGGGTCGATAGCCCAGGCAGTTCCAAGTTGCCAGTGTTCGTTGGCATAGCTACCGGTATACCGCATGTAGTAAATCCCATCGACCTTGATAATGCTGGGATCAGCGGTCAAACCGCTGTCCCATCCGGAACCGTCCGGATTATGCGGGAGCACCAATCCCTGTCGAGTCCAGGTTCCATCAGCTTCAGGTCCGAGCGGGAATAATGCAGCGGTAGTTGTGGCCAAGCCAATCTGCTCGGCACATCCATTACACTGGAAATCACCCATGTAGTACATATAGTAGGTGTCGCCTTCTTTCCAGACGAAAGGTTCGCTGACACGGAGGGCGTCCCACTGGCCGGTAGCACCCAAATCGAGGATGATCTGGCCTTTAGTCCACGGACCTGTTGGGGCTAAAGCGGTTGCGTATTCAAGCCTCTGCTTGTTGTCGATAGAGAGCGAGACGTCATAGAAAAGATAATAAGTCGAGCCTTCCATGAAAATCTGGGGAGAATAGACATAGTTTTCACCGGCATCCGGGCTCAGGATTGGATTGCCCTCGTATTTGGTCCAGTTCAGGAGATTGGGATCTGTGGTATAAGCGAGCTGAAGTGAACTGTTGGCCGAATAGATCACCCAGTACTTACCATCATACATAATCGGTTGTTGCAGGGGGTCGTCTATGTCAGTCAGGATATTTTCAACCAGCGCGGTACCCGATATGACAGGATTGTTTTCATATTTTTCCCAACTGTTCCAGGGATATGGTGATGTTGTTCCGGTCCAGGTCAGGCTGTCAAAAGAATCCACAGGTCCCAATTCCAGAACCTGTGAGGTGTAACTGCCATCACTGTAAAACTCGTCAATTTCCACCAAACCATACTTGATCCAGTCGATATGTGATTCAGCGACACCACTCTGGTCATTGCGCGAATAATTCAGCATTCTGATCGTATTAGAAGCGGAGTTTAGTGTATCGCCATTGAGTTCACCCACCCAGATATCATCACGATAAACCTGCACCGGCAGGCTGGGATCATCGAAGTCGCCTTCAAGACGAATCTTGTACCAGGTTTCAAGTTCGGTGGTAACATCGACATATGAAACAGTCGGATAAGTTTCATCTTCTTTATAGAAAGAAACCATCCGGTCAGTAAAGATATCCATACGAAAACCTGCATCAGAATTAATTATATCCAGTCTCTGGCATGCACCATGGGGGATTTCGGTGAAAGGATCAACCACTTTGGAATCCTGCAAACTGTCGAAGTACAAATAGAATTCGACCACGAACTGGTTTGTAATTGGCATATTTGTGCGCGAAGCAAAGGCGTAGGACTCCTCAGTGGGATGGGGCATCGACTTTAGATGAATCTGGCCATCGGGATTTTCCTCTGCGACATTGCCGGGTTGGTTTTCAGTGAATGTCCATCCGGCAATACTGTCATCCACAAAATCCCAGGTGCTGGTTGTGAAATAGTCGATCAGGATTTGAGGCTCGTTTTCTGAACCGTCCAGGACAGTCTGGTCGAAAACACCACCAGCGAAATCCGTCTGGGTGTCATGCAGTAGCTGATCACCATGTGCACTATAAAGTGGTATACAGATAAAGCACAATACAGCAAGAAGTGTCCAGGCACTTCCTGTAGTATGATCTTTCAGTATCGATTTAAACATCGCGTTCCTCCTTACAAATAGAAGACCAAATGTGAGTATTTTCAA
Source organism: Candidatus Zixiibacteriota bacterium (assembly GCA_014728145.1). Lineage (NCBI taxonomy): Bacteria > Pseudomonadati > Candidatus Zixiibacteriota > Candidatus Zixiibacteriota bacterium. The sequence goes on from WJMC01000171.1 coordinate 5,499, forward strand.
TTGATGCAGTAGTTTCATCTTCAAATCATACCGTTTATTTCAAGAGTGTCATCTTTCTTGTCTGCGAGTAGTTTCCTGTCTCAATGCGGTAGAAGTACACTCCGCTGGCTACTTCCTGCCCTGCTTCATTGCGACCGTTCCAGCTTAAATAGTGACGACCGGCATCCTGATAGTTACTGGCCAGCACATTGACGACCTGTCCCTGGATATTGTAGATCTTCAAGCTGACATAGCCAGCCTTTGGCATATCGTAATAAATCACAGTTTCCATGTTAAATGGATTGGGCCGGTTCTGGGACAACTTATAAACCGCCGGGAGCTGACTGCTGATCATGCCGTTGAATTCCTGTTTCACAACCGGAACCTCATTGTTTGCCCGGTCACGGAGAATGACATCGGCGAAATCCAGCACGTGTGTTTTTCCGGATTTTTTTCGGAAGGTTATCTGGGTTAGTGCGTGATCATCATTAACAAGCAGACCGTTTTCCATAAAGGCCAGGTCGATTTCGATACCATTAGCGTTGTCGCGGCTGATCATAAAAACTCTGTTACCGGCTTCAGCCAGGACTGCGTTTTTGCTGACTCCGATAAACTCCAGTTCATCCGGATTGTAGTCGACAACAATACTTGCCCCTGCTATATCTGCCGGGATTTCTGCAAGATGAATATCGACAATGATTGTGCCTGCAGACCTGTCCTTGACGCGTACGGCTTCCTGCATGTATATTCTGGCAGGCGCATAACTGCCTGCGCTGTATTCTCCCGGCAGGTCTTTTGAGTTCGGCCCTACAGTTCCGTAGTTGATTGCGAAAAGAATCAGGTCTTCAAAATCGATCATGTTATCCGTGAGGGGGATACCAATCGAGCTTCCGTCATCAGTCGGACCGATATCGAACTCATCGTTATAACCCGGATCAGCTGCACCCAGCCAGTAAGTCATCGACAATTCAACCAGATCGGTGTAATAGACACTGCCATCACCGGAAATATCACCCAGCCAGTAATTGGTTGCTCTACCCTGCTGTGAGACCGATGCCGAGGAATAGTTGCCGGCTTGATCATAGGAAAAGATCGTATAATAATATACGTTCCGCGGCATTTCACCGATACCGCTTGAATCACGGTAGCTCTCTCCGATACCCATGTATACCAGGCTGCCATCATTCGGATAATCAGGGTAGCCGAGTGGATTGGGATACTCATCATCGTATTCCGGGTAAGCCTCCTGAAGCCAGGGATTGCGACTAATCATAACGCCCTCGAAAGTGGGATCGCCAACCGGGTTGGTCCAGCTAAGTTTGCACTTCTGATGACCCGCAAGCACTGTGAATCCTGTCGGAGCTTCAGGTGCCGTGGTATCTAATGTAAATGATAAAGCTTCGGGCTGGTACCCGCTTTGATTTCCGGCAGCATCGGAAGCCATGACATGCCAGTAATAAACACCCTGTTCTAAAGCAATCGTCGGGCTGTAAACTGTGTCCTGTATGTCGATCACCGTAATCACATCACTGCTGAAACCCGGATCTGTGCTGTATTCAAGCGTGTACTTTCCACCCACTCCCCCGGTAGCACTCCATATAAATTCCGGAGTGTTATCATTTATATAACTTTCATCCGCCGGCACAAACAGGACCGGGTAATCCGGTGGATCGGTGTCAACTGTAAATGATCCCGAGCTTGCCTGGTAACCGCTTCCACCCGATAGATTGTAAGCTTCAACTCTCCAGTACCAGATGCCATCCGGTACCAGTGCTGATGATGGTGTGTAGGTAGTATCTGTCAGGTTAGAGACTGTGACAGCCTGAGGTCCGAAGCCAGGATCGAGAGAGTACTGGAGATTATAGTGACCGTACTCATCGGTCGTCTCGCTCCAGATAAACGTCGGCAGGCTGTTATTGGTAATCACTTCTTCTTCAGGTTCTATCAGGACCGGCACATCCGGTAGAATCAGCACTACCGTCACTTCTGCATCGACAGTAGTATGATCCAGATCCTGCAGGAAATCATCCTGCAAAGTGGAAGAGATAAAACTGATCGAGGTCGGATCAACTTCCGCCAAAGCTGTAAACTCTATCGTAAGGATAGTTCCCGGACCAGCAAGTGGTGATGGATCCAGAATTTCGAAATCGATATGAACCTGGTCTGTACTCACGAGATGGCTGAGTGAGTGATTTATGGGCATATCCGGACCGGCATAGACATCTACCAGAGAAAGATAGCTCTCATCGAAGCCTATGTCGAGATCTCCTGAACGGACATCTTCAATATTATGATCGAAGTATAAGTCGACAGTGATGTTGTAACCAACACTCACCTCCTGCGAAGCGGGCAGTAGTGAAATCTCTCCGATTTGTACTTCCTGGTAGCTGAAATTGACCTCGGATAGCATTGGAGATTCTGTTTCAGAGATGCGGTCAAATGTTGCTCGGTACTGGAAATAATATTCAGGATTTGACTGAATAGTGCCACCGTTGGTCACGGACTGCCATGCTTCCCAATTCGAACCGTCAGAGCTTGAACGTGTCTCAAACAACAGGAGATCATCCCGCCCTCCGGACCTCACAGTAGCAGTATCTTCACTCCATAAAAACACTCCGAGACTACCAGCATCCAGAACGAGAATATCTGAAGTGTACATTCCGGTACTCAGGTAAGACTCTTCTTTCGTACCATATTTGATCCATTCAAAATGTGATTCGGCTGTTCCGCTTGAACTGTTTCGCGAGTAATTGAGCATTCGGATGATCTGCGATGCTCCGTTGGATGAATCCGCCAGAAGTTCCCCTACCCAGACATCGTCACGGTATACCTGCACTGGCAGATTGGGGGCAGTAAAATCAGCCTCGAGACGGATCTTATACCAGGTCTCGAGCTCAGTGATGATATCGAAGGATGCAACAGTCGGGTACGTTTCTCCATCTTTAATGAATGACACCATCCGGTCGGTGAATATATCCATTCGAAAACCGACAGCGCTGTTACTAATATCCAGTCTCTGACAGGCCCCATAGGGTGTTTCGGTGTACGGATCGATTACTTTGGAGTCCTGCAGGCTGTCGAAATAAATATAGAATTCAGCAACGAAAGTACTCCCGATATTGATATCAGAGCGCGATGCGAACGCATAGGATTCACTGGTAGTATGCTGAACCGATTTCAGGTGGATTTCGCCATCAGGATTCTCCTCGGCTATATTGCCGGCTTGATTGGCAGTGTAAGTCCACCCGGAAATCGTGTCGTCCTCAAAACTCCAATTGTAAGTCTTGTAAGTATCGAGCAAAATCTGCGGAGCGAGTTCGGTACCTTCCAGAACAGTCTGGTTAAATGTTCCCGCTGAGAATTCTGTCTGGGTATCATGGACTAAAGTCGCCGCAGTCGACAACGCAGCCATCAGGCAAATCAGAACGATAGCCCCTATTGCTGTTTTTGCTGGTAACAGTTTTCGCGTGTACATTTTCCTCTCCTGGTTAAACATAAACCACCCGTTAATTCGATGTGTAGTCAGGGGAATCGCAAAAACTGCGGCCTGTCTCTTCTCCTGGACATGATTATCCAGAAGGCTTAGATCCCCCTATAATAATAATAATTCATTACCATAGCCCGATGTGGTTAAGGCTGTTGGGTCAGAATACAGTGCTAAAACATTATCGCTGTGTGATTATTTGGGAGTATAGCTAATACACCCTTTAAAAAAAATCCCTACTTCCCTAAATAGAACATTGATGTTGATAAAAGTACAGTAACATTTTGCCGGATCATTTGATCCTGAATTCTGTAATCATAGACTCACAGAATCTAATTGCGAGTAAACTCTACAAACCTGAAATAGTATCTTTGCGGCTGTTTTGTCAAGTTAGTATTGTGTTATGTTTTTTATCCCTTTCCTTAAACCGTCAGCCCGATTCATTATTTATAAAGTACTTGCAACACGGATAAATACAATTCATTTTCAGCATTCCGGACTGCCGTCATGGTCTAAATCGCAGGGTGGATTACCACCCGCGAACGCGTAGTTTATAAGATAGACAGCATCTGACACATCGATCTGGCTGTCACAATTGGCATCCCCTGATTCGACCGGATTGGGCGCGTCTCCTCCCGCGAAAGCGTAGTTGATGATATAAACCGCATCGGACACATCGACATTTACATCAGAATTAGCATCGCCACAGGTGTAATTAGACTCAATCGAGACATAGCCCCCTGAGGCTGAGGATGGGATCGTATCCAACTCTGTATCTTGAAATATATGGTCTGAGAGCAACAATTCACTTCCTCCCCCGGATGATTTAGTTTTGAGCTTCAGGGTCACTACATGCCCTGGGCCATTAGCGTATAATCCGGGTCCCAATAAACAGTTGGCAATATCATACTGCTCCATGGTATCATTGACAAACAGCCATGTCGGACCCTGATCGCTGAGGAGACTACCCTCCACGACCTCGATCAATTCGAGATAATTCCTGTCAAAATAGAGCATCAGCTTATAGCAGTGAATTTGATTCAGGTTAGCATCTGCCATAATGTCGATTTCTATTATGTCGTTGGGTTCAGCCATTACACTATCGGGCGAGAAATAGATTTCTCCGGTCTGGGCCTTCAGCACAGTCCCGGGACTCAAAGAGAGATAAACAAATACTAAAATCATTAGCAGTTTAACATAAGCAGTCATATCAATACCCTTGAAAAACTCCAATCGCAGTATTTATGACGCAGTCCTTTTGCCCCTTGTCGCTGCAGGTAAATATAGTAATATAGAACTTTCACCAACAAACCTGATAATTCACCAGGTTAGACCAAATCACCAGTAAAATCAAAACATGTGAGTATTCGGGGTTAATATAGCATAAAATCAGGGTCTGTCAATCAAAATGTAAGAAGTTTAGTCTGAATTAGAAAAAATGGAGATGAAGGGGCTCGAACCCTCGACCTGTGGCTTGCAAAGCCACCGCTCTCCCAGCTGAGCTACATCCCCATTTTCAGAACTCTGATCGCATATTAAAAACAGTTCGATAAAAAAAGTTCCGGCTCGTACCGGAAT
>WJMC01000172.1 GCA_014728145.1 Candidatus Zixiibacteriota bacterium
GCAACCGGATCCACTCCTGTCGAATATCAACAAGACCCTGGTCGCGCGCCTCCCATACCAGACCTCGATTATGGCGCAGGATATTGCAGGAGGTATCGGTGAGACCGGCTGTATGCCGTCCTATGTCGATTATAACGATGAAAACTATGGCGAACTTGTGCAGAAATATATGAAGGCGGCATCCTCCGCTGAATCCCGAATGAGGGCGGCCCGGCTGGTGGAGTGGACAACTATGGGATCGGGGGTGCCCGGATGTATGCACGGTGGTGGTTCGGCTGACGGTGCCAAGTTGTTTGTGCGCATGTTTGGCGGGATGGAAAAGGCGGTCGAGGTCGCTAAACGTCTGGCCGGTATCGAAGAGGATATGCCCGAACCGCAAAAGAAAAAATAAAATGCCCCGGCGTCGGCTGAATGGTCGACGCCATTACTTTACAAGGAGGTCCCTGAATGAAAAGGATGTTACTGGTAATTCTCGCTCTCCTGTTTTCAACTGCAGTGCTGTCTGCCGAGCCGTGGGAGAGATCACTCGACCTGACTTTAAATCTGACCCAGAGCAATTATTCCGACAGCTGGACCGGTGGCGAGGCCGGCAATGTCACCTGGGTGGCACGTGCCGACGGTATCTTTGAAAAACAGCTCAAACCGAAATTTAACTATCGGCTTTCACTTAAACTGGCTTTCGGGCAAACCCATGTGCAGAACCAGGAAACCAATCAGTGGGAAGAACCGGAGAAATCGACTGACAAGATAGATATCGAAAACCTGGGACGGTTCACGCTGAACGGGTATGTCGATCCCTACGTCGCCTTCCGTTTCGAAAGCCAGTTTGTGGATGCGTCCGTGGAAAGTATCAAGCGCTATTTCAACCCGATGCTTCTGACCGAATCGGCCGGTATCTCGAAAGAGCTGTATAAGTCTGAGGAGAACGAACTTCTCAGCCGTTTGGGCTTTGCACTCAAGGAACGGATCACCAGTATAATTGTCGATACTGTGGGTGACGAGCGCGACTGGGAGACTGAAATAGACGGCGGTTTCGAATCGGTCACAGACCTCAAGTACACCATCTCCGATAACCTGCTTTATATCGGCAAGCTGAGCTTGTACAAAGCGATGTTCTACTCCGATAAGGAGGATGTCGAGGGGACTCCCGCGGAAGATTACTGGAAAGCGATCGATGTCAATTTCGAAAGCACTTTCTCGGCCGAAGTTGCCAGGTATATCTCTGTTTCTTTGTATTTCCAGCTTCTCTATGACAAGCAGATCGATAAACGTGGTCGATTTAAAGAAACGCTGGCTCTGGGAATAACTTACAAACTGTTTTGATTAGATAAAAATAACCGGTGAGTATTCACTCACCGGTTAGTGGGCAAGCAACTCAGGCGGATGCCTGAGGGGAGGGTTGATTTAACACAATTATAAATTTCTATCGCTCGGATCCTTACTTTCAGGTGTGCTGTTTTTCAGGATCGCGTACAATCCGAATGATGGCAGTCCGACAGCTACCAGACCTGATTTGTCGGCCAGTACCGAACCGTAGTCGAGCCAGCGTCCACCGGCGAAATAAAAGAGATTGTATTCGGCGCAGGGCTGACTGCCGTCGCAGGCATCATCATTGTAGCTGAAAACGAGATTGCGCCGAATCTCTTCGAAATTCGGGGTGACGTAACAGAGGATCAAATCCTCGTCGAACTTGTTCTTGCCCGCGCGGACCTCGAGTCCCACGGTAACATCCTCATACAAGGTGAACGAACAAATATCCAGCCTGTACTGACGATTCTCTGGATCGTACTTCTGTGGAATCTGGACCGAACCACCCTGCTTTCCGATCAGTTTCGAGCTGACGAAGATATCCATACCAGAAGCCAGACCGTAGTAGAGATGTTCGACATCTTCCTGGTCGGCACGGTTTCCGCTTATCGGTTCGTCAAACAGACTGCCGTCATCGTCGAAATCGAAATCATCTTTGCCTCGATCGGGAGGGGCGGTTAAAGGTTTATCATTGTCAAAATTGCTTAACGCTCCCGTTTTGCCCACAGGATTGGAATCTGAGCATCCAATCACAAAACCGATTATGCTGAGAATCATAACAATCGAAAGAATTCTCAGGCCACCAGTTACTCTACCCACAGTACCTCCTCTTTGAAAGAAATCAATTGTCCGAACCAGTCTAACTGCAAAGTGGATACCGGGATGCAGGAAATTACATAAGTAGCAATATGGCAATATCTTACGTGATGCGGTTGAAGTAGATTGTGATGTGTGGTTGGCTAAAAATATTGGTGAAATCCTATACAGCCTGCGTTCTCTCCTATACTTTCTGTGCCGACAACCGAAATTATTTATTGGATACGAGCTAACATTAAACTTGACAGCAGGTTAAAAAAAGTATTCTGTTTTCTTTATGGAACTGGGCATCTCGACATCGTACAGCTATTCCCTTGATTTAGAGGAAAATATCCGGATGGCCGCTAAACAGGGATTTGACTTTATTTCGCTGGGGGGAAAGACCTCCCATTCGAACTACCACAAACCGGATGGGAGAAAGCGGATAAAAGAAATCCTGCAAACTGCCGAACTCCGGATCGATTCCATCCATGCGCCTTTCGATCCGACCTGCGATTTAACTCAGGGTGAGGATATCATGTTGCAGAGCGCGATCACCGAGGTCAAACGGGCGATAAGCGCGGCGTCAGAGCTGGAAGTGCGCTATGTTGTAGTTCACCTGAATTTCTTTCGTCCCGGCGGATTGACCGATAGAATCAAGAGAATACAGGTCTCACTTCCCCAGGTGGTTAAATTTGCCGAGGAAAACGATGTCGTTATAGCACTCGAAAATCTCGACCAGGAATCGGAACTCCTGTACAAATTCGCTCTCGATCTGATCGATTCGAATTACCTGAAAGTTTGTTATGACAACGGCCATGAAATGCTGTACCGCGATAACTTCGAACTTCTGTCAAAATATGCCGATCGGCTGGCGGTAATTCACCTGCACGACAATGATTCCAGGTCTGACCTGCACAAGGTGCCGTTTACCGGTAAACTCGACTTCAATTCCCTGGCGAGCCAGTTGAATAAACTTGAGCGGATTCCCCCGATCACACTCGAATGTGAGATGAGATCCAGTGGTTATGGTACCCTCGAGACGTTTTTAAAAGATGCCTTCGATAACGGTAAAAGGTTTATCAAGATGCTTAAGAGAACCGCCTGAAGTCATTGTTCAATAAAGACATGACATGATTGTGAATGCCCCATGAAAAGAATTAAAATACTCTATCTGGTGGATACAATCACCAGTATCGCAGCCGGTTCCGAGGGACAGCTGGCACAGTTGATCAACCATCTCGATCGTGAAAAATTCGAACCGCACCTGGTGGCCCTGACACCGACGAATTTTTTGAGTAATCGGTACTTCTCGTGCCCGATCGCGGTATTGAATCTGCCTGCTGTCTTTTCCATGACTACCCCGGGCAGGATAAATCGCCTGGCAGATTACATTCGCGATAACCAGATCCATATCGTGCAAACCCTGTTTCCCGGGGCCTGCGTGGTCGGTCCAATGGCGGCGCGACGGGCCGGGTGCAGGCTGGTTTTATCTTCCAGGCGTGATACAGGTTATGGTCATACCATAAAAACGCTTCTGGCTTTTCGCTATGCCAACCGCTACGTAACCCGCTTTCTGGCCAATTCAGAGTACATTGTCGAGATGATTTCAAAACGCGAGAAAGTCTCCAGGGAGAGATTTACGGTAATCTATAACGGGCTCGACCCGAAGCGATTCGAGGTGCGTGAAAAACAGGTCGCCGATGCCCGCCGGGAGATGGGGGTCGACGACAACCACAGGGTCGTGGGAATAGTTGCCAATCCACGGCCAGTCAAAGACATACCGACATTCATTAAAGCCTGCTCGCAAGTCTCCCGGACTCATCCGGAAACCCGTTTCGTGATCATCGGCGGGGGAGATCAAAAGACGATTGAAGAACTTGGACGGCTGGCTGTTTCACTGGGGTTGTCCGGCAAGATCGTTTTCACCGGGCCGATATCCAACCCGATTGCGTATGTCCGCAATTTTGATATCGGCTGTTTGTCCTCTCTGTCGGAAGGGCTTTCGAATACACTTCTGGAATACAGCGCGCTCGGGATTCCGGCTGTCGCCACTCGTGTGGGTGGGAATCCGGAAGTTATCCGCCAGGGTAAGACCGGATACCTGGTTCCACCCGAAGCTCCCGAAGAGTTAGCGGAGAAAGTTAATCAGCTTTTGGACAATGACAGCCTGCGTGAAAAAATCGGCGAGCAGGCCTGCGAAAATGTCTGGAAGAAATTCAATGTCGCCCTGAGCGTAAAACTGCACCAGTCACTTTACACCAAGCTGTACGATCAGGTAACAGTGGGCGAGATCTGAGGTCCGGATGCGTACTCTGCTTCAATTATTACTTATAATATTTATATTAATATGTTGTATGCTAATCGGATACAATCTGTATGGTTTCGTGGCTGAGGATGTTTTAGAGAAACATTCCCGTGCGGATTTCGAAATCCATGAATTTTCACCTCCACCGCTCGACAGCCTTCCTGATACGCTCTATTTAAATCCTTTTAAAAGCGAAAACGATTTGAACAACATGATTCTTCTGTATGGTCCACTGAGCTCCACGGCGGTTGACTTTGACCAGGCAATAAACAAACGGGCCGCCCGTCTGAGCTACGATTCCGCCCGCTATGTCGAAGTCGCTTTCAATTACACCCCGCCATGGTGGAATCAATATGATTCCCTTATCTTGAATGTTTTCCGGCCCGAGGGAAAATTGATCGAAATCTCGCTTCGAGCTGGTGATCAGTATACTTCCGACGGCTACTGTGCGAGTTGCCAGAAGTTTTACGACCTCGTGCTGGCTCGTCCGGGAGAAACCAGATTCGCGTATTCGATCGATTCAATCGGGAACTTGATCGATATCAGTACGCATTTTAAATCACTTCATGTAGGTTTCAATCCGCGCGAGGCCAACGAGCTTTACCTGTACAATTTTATGATGGTGAAAGATGCTGAGTAAATTCAAAACAGAAATAGTGCTTATTGTTGTGGCGATGACCTGTTTCTCTCTCTGGCTGGTTTCCGAGACAAATCTGGTCAGAATAGAATACCACGATCTTTCGCGGGCAGATATGGGCACAAAACTGCACGGGCTCAGGATTGCTCACCTCAGCGATTTACATACCAGCGATTACGGCCTTTTGGAGCAGATCGTAATCAGACGCCTGATGGATATCGATCCCGATTTGATTTTTTTGACGGGTGATTATATAGATTACAATGATGAAATACCTGCTTGCAGTATCTTTCTCGGAAGAATTGCTGAAATCGCTGTGACTGTGGCGACTTTGGGTAACAACGACCACAGTTTCCGGGGGCGTGAAATCGAGCTCGAACGGCTCAAAAATATCTTCTCCTTGTACGATATAAGCTTATTGCAGAATCAATCTGCGCTATTGCACACTGGGACGGATTCGGTTTTTCTGGTTGGTCTCGATGATGATTACCTCTGGTTCGACGATTACTACCTGGCATCATATGGAATCCCTGATTCAGTTCCCAAAATAGTATTGGCTCATTCGCCCGATGTCGCCCATAAAATAGATCTGACCGGAGTCAAGCTGATCCTCAGCGGTCATACCCACGGGGGGCAGATTCGAGTGCCGTATTTCAACGAAATATACAGCAATACACGCTTCGACTATACTTCTGGCTTGAGTTTCGCGGACGATAGCTCGACTGTCATGTATAACAATCGCGGTCTTGGTACTACGATGATCCCTCTCAGGCTGTTTTCTGCACCCGAAATTGCGGTCTTCGATTTTTAATTTGGAACAATCGTTATGATGTTAAATTGTCTTATTCGGGGTGGCGATTATATTAATGATGACAACAGTTAAAGATTGCGAATTAGCGAACCCCTGTTTATATATCGCCAATCAGGATAATAAAGGTGTAAGATAGTATATGGAGCATGTCCAGAAATCCCGGGTATCGGATGTTCGGCTGATCACTTCCAGGACAGTCGTCTACACCCTGATGCTCACCTTCTCACTTCTATTCGGGGTGCTCAACTTCGTTATCCCGACCCACCTGCTGGCGGCTGTAATTATCATCGCTGTGGCCGGCATTCTCCTCTTCCTGTACCCTTTTCTGGGGCTTCTTTCGTATCAATTCATTACGGTGATTAAACCGGCGGTGATTTTCCCCTCCCTGGCAGTGCTTCATCCGGAGCGCATGATGGCGATCTTCCTGATAGTTTCTCTGATAATCAATATCAAACTCCGGCGTGAAAAGCTGATCGTCACTGAACATAAGCTGATTTATTTGATTGGTTTTTTTATACTCGCGATGGTGCTGTCGGTGCCGACCTCCTATTGGCCCAGCCAATCGGTCGACAAGATTATCGATTTCCTCAAGCTGTTCGCTTATATCCTCCTGATTATCAATATAGTACGGACACCGAAACGCTTAAAGATCTTCGTCTGGCAGTTCTTGATATTGATCGGGTACATGGCTGTCAGTTCGGCGATTGCCTACAAAAC
>WJMC01000173.1 GCA_014728145.1 Candidatus Zixiibacteriota bacterium
GAACCTGTACCCCTGCACATTCGCAATGCACCCACCCGGCTGATGAAAGAGATGGGGTACGGCGAGGGCTACAAATATGCCCATAACTACGATAACGCTTATGCAGTGCAGGAATATTTGCCGGACAGACTGAGTGGCGAAAAATTCTATCATCCCTCAGAAATCGGCTTCGAAAAGAAAATCGCTGAACGGATCAAGTGGTGGGAGGCTCAGAAAAATCCTCCGGATGAACCAGAATCTACATGAATTTTACACAAAATATGCCATTTAAGTCCAAAACCACCTGAAAATACTTGGAAAATCGCTATTCTGTATTATTTTACCTCAAGCCGATAAGTAAGATTCAGTATATAGTCTATGACATCTATTAAAATCGCTATGGGGAATTTAGTAATCGGACGGGGCATTTCGTGTCTGCTTTTGATCATGTTTTTTCTTGTCTCTCCGGATCTGGTGGCGGTTGACCAGATAACTGTCGATTTTGCCAGGCCAACTCGCTTTCTGCCCTACGACATCCTGCAACTGGGGCACTTTGACTTCGAAGATGACCGCCACGGGGTCGGAGTACCGCTGATGGTCTGTTCCGATTCTCTGGCCCCCTTCGGGCCAAAGTATTTTGTGCACGCTTATAATCCTCCCATGGGGAGCTCTGATTACTCATCATTGACTTATAACCAGATGAATTTCATCGAGATTTCGGATCATGACCCGATCGCTTTGCTCCTCAGCAGTGTTATGCCTTATTCTGACACCCGGCAAAATCGCCTTGGAATCCTGGCGGGAGGTTACCGTAACGATTCCGCGTTTGTTGCCCGTACGATTCCCGGAAGCGATTATTTCGACTGGCTCTACCTGGCCAGCGGTACCGACCAAAACGGCGACAGTGTCTGGAGAGGCGGGGTCAATCTGATGAAAGTTTATGATTACGATTTCGACGGTGTCGAGGAAGCTTTTGCCTACGTCAGCCCGGGACGAGACCTCAGTCCGCGCGTGCTCTTCTGCATCAATCCGGAAAAGCTCGAAATAGAATGGTCCCTGCCGGTCGCCTCGATAATCAATGAGCTTTATCCAACCGGTGACAGCATTGATCCAGGCGTCATGATCAGGACCTACAACGTTAAAAACCGTGTAACCGATTCGATCTTCAGCGACCTGTACTGCTACATCGCCAGGATAAACCAGCGAGGCGAAGTCGTCTACCAGAAAATTATGGCGGAAGAACACGGCGGTGTCAGCCTGGCAAAAGTACCCGGCAAAGATATTTTCTTCGTTACACATTCGCTCGACTTCCTTGAGCCGGACGACACACTGGAGTTTCCGGAGCGGAGTTATTCGATCACCCGTTTCGATTCGGATGGAGTGAGAGTCAGGACCGTTTTTCCTGGTGAGAGGATAAATCACGTATACCTTGCGGACTACGATGATGATGGCAAGCTCGATTTGTACACGCTCTCATCGAAAAAGATCGTGCGTATCTATGACCAGGACTTGAACCTTGTGGCGGTCACCGAACCGACAGACTTTGTGAGAATAGTCGATTACATTGCATTTCGCAGTCACGAGAAAAACACGCTTCTAATCGAAAACGCCCGTGGCACCGGCTTGTACACGACCGAGTTGAAACAGGTAGCTCATTTCGACGATCGCATCGATCATTTCTTCCCGCTCGAGTCATCAGAAGACGGCCATTTAACAAAAGCAATGGTCAACGCGCACAACAATTTTTACATGCTGGGATTCAAACGCAAAGAAACAATCGACTATGCCCGCCTTTTGTTCTGGGAATACCAGAATCACATTACCGTCGGCCTGTTTATTCTGGCCGCCGCCCTCCTGGTAACGAACATCATGCGAGTGAAAACCGTACACAGATTGAAAGAGAGTGAGAGAAAATTCGAGCGTCTGTTTAGGGCTAATCCGGCGGCCGCGGTCTATCACGATAAGAATTTGAAAATCCTCGATGTCAATCCGAAATTCGAAAAGCTGTTTGGCTATACCAGACAGGAAATCGTCGGAAAGAAAATCAACGAAACCCTCTTCCCTGAAAGTGACGAGAAAAATCCTGTAAATCATATCCCTCACCGTCTCAGCGAGGGAACAGTCGAGAAGCTCAGGAAACGCAAAAATGGGCGCTTGATTCATGTCGCCATTTCTTCCTCGGTGATAGAAATTGCGGGCAAAGTAACCGGTTATGTCGGCCTTTACCAGGATATCACCGAACGAAAACAAGCAGAAAAGAAGCTGGCCGACAGCGAGGAGAAGTACCGCCTGCTGGTTCACAATGTCTATGCCGGCATCGCTTTGATCGACTACGAGGGTGTATTCCAGTTCATCAATAAGCGGGGTTCATTGGCGCACAATAAGCCGCCGGAAGAAATCATCGGAAAATCAATGTGGGATCTCTTCCCGCATGAAATAGCCGATTTCCAGATGGAGAATATCCGCAGGGTCATAGATAGCAACGAAGTCTACACACGCGAGGAAAAGACTTTTATCGACGGCCAGTGGCGCTGGTATGACATCAATATCCAGCCTTTCCGGGAGACCTCCGGAACTTTGCGGGCGGCGCTGGTGATCACCCATGACACCACCGTCCGCAAACAGGCGGAGATGGTTATCCGGGAAAGCGAGGCACGCTTCAGGGAGCTGGCGGAACTTCTCCCGGAAGGTGTTTACGAGATCAACATGGATGGAATCCTGACTTACGTCAACCAGGAAATTTTAAACAGCTTCGGCTACAGCAATGAGGATATAGAAAACGGTATCAGCGGGTTTGATTTTCTCGCCCCGGAATGCCGTTCACAGGCACGAGAGCACCTGCAGAGAATTCTGTCCGGTGAAATAATAAAGGGCTCAGATTATACCGGCCTCAAAAAAGACGGTACGAAGTTCCCTATCAGGATCCATTCAAGCTGTGTTTATAAAGACGACAAGCCCGTGGGACTGCGCGGCATCGTGATCGATATGTCGGAAATCACCTCCACTATGCAGGCATTGCGAGAAAGCGAGGAACGCTTCCGTGTATCCTTCGATAACGTCGCTACCGGTATGGCCCAGGTCGACCCGGAAGGTCGTTTTCTGCGCGTAAACAATTCCCTGGCGGAGATGCTGGGCTATTCTCCGGATGAAATGACCGGCAGGTCGTTTCAATCATTCACTCATCCCGATGACTACACGATCGGCGGTTGCGCATTCAAGAAACTGTTGTCCGGTGAAATACAAACTGCAAAAGTCGAGAAGCGCTACCTGCATAAATCCGGCCGAACTGTCCATGTCATTGTCAATTCCACCCGCATCAACGATACAGATGGAAAACTGCTGTATATGATCTCGCAGATACAGGATATCACCCAGCGTCGTCTGGCCGAGGAAGCATTGCGTAAAAGTGAGATGGGCTACCGTTCTCTGTTTGAAGATTCTCCCATTATCCTATGCGAGGAGGATTTGAGCAAGGTCATGAAATGTGTCAGGTCAAAATTACCGAACAATGTCGAAAACTATCAGGAATACCTGTTAGATCATAGTGAAGATTTGCTCGAATGCATCTCCGAATTACGCATAGTCAACATAAACCGGGCGGGACTTTCATCATACAGTGCGAAAGATATCGATAATTTGCGGGATTTCTTTACTTCTGAACTGACCGAGGACAACGTCCGCGCTTTCGCCGGTATGATCGCCACGTTCCTGAGCGGTGGAACAACTTATGAGACAGAGTTTCTGAGCAGGACCATCAGGGGAGACGACCTCTTCGTCCATCTCAAAGCTTCGGTAGCGCCGGGACATGAACAGACGTTTTCAAAGGTAATTCTATCCGGTATGGATTTCACTGAAAAACGCCGCACCGAGCTGGCTTTGGCCGAAAGCCGCCAGAGACTGAAGGCAATTTTGAATTCAATCGATGACCTGATTTTTGTACTCGACCGCCGAGGGCGATTCAAATTCTTTGAACAGGTTGCCAATAAAAATGATCTCTACCAGCTTCCCCAGGAATTCATCGGTAGAAACATTGCCGATGTAATGCCTTCGCAGATTGCCGCCAAATACCTGCAATGCATGCAGGAGATCTCAACTTCGGGCGGAACCCGTCAATTCGATTACCCGCTCCGGTTGAATGGATGCGAGCGCTGGTATTCGGTCAAGCTCTCTCCCCTTCGTGATCATGCCGACCGTTTCAGCGGAATCACGGCGGTGGCACGCGAGATCACCGACAAGATCACAGCCAACCGCGAACTGCAGAAGGAACGCGACCTGATCAAGTCGATCCTGGATACCGCCAACAGCCTGATCGTCTGTCTTGACGAGAATGCCCGGATCACGGTTTTCAACGATGAATGCGAGCGGATCACAGGCTACCAGCGCGAGGAGGTTCTCGGAAAATGCTGGCCGGAGCTGTTCTTGCCGGAGCATATCAAACATGAGGGCTTAAAACGTTTCGCCCGCTGGGTCAAGGATCATCCGGAGGACAAATATGAGGGACCCCTCATCACCAGGAGCGGAGAAACCCGGATTATACTATGGTCTAACAGCGCGATCATCCCCAAAGACAGCGAGAAGATAACCGCTATCGCCATCGGCCAGGATATAACCGACCGTAAAAAAGCCGAGAGCGCTCTACGGGACAGTGAGCAGAAGGCCCGCGCCCAGTACTTGAGTATCCCGGTGCCGACTTATACCTGGAAAAAGGTCGCCGATGATTTTATTCTAACGGATTTCAACCATGCCGCCACCGAGATAACCAGGGGCAAAATTAAAGACGTTGTCGGAATAAAGCTGAGTGAATTGTATAAAGATAATCCGGATATTATCAGGGATATGCACAAGTGTTTCGATAAAAAGACCTCGCTACAGAGAGAGATGGAATATACTTTCCAGACGGTAGGTAAAATCCGTCAACTGCTGGCCAGCTATGCCTACGTTCCGCAGGACCAGGTTTTGGTCCACACCCAGGATATTACCGAACGCAAGCAGGCAGAAGAGGATAAAATCCGGCAGGCGCGTTACATTGCCGGTGGCTTCGCGCATGAGATCCGCAACTCGCTTTTCCCCGCCAAAGGCGCCCTAAACATAATCCGCAAGCCGGAAGAATCCGAGCAGGAAAGCACTGAAAGATTCGAGAAATACCGCCGCATAGCCGACCGCGCAGTTTCCCGGGCGATCGACACAACCCGTCTAATCAGCGAATTTACCCGCATGGATCGGGAACATATTCCGGAAAAGGTCAGCCTGAAAAAGGTGGTAGAGGATGTACTCCATTCCAACATCCTGAAGCTGGAGAAACGTAATATTGAGATTAATTATAACGATCTGCCTGATGAGTGGGTAGTTTCAAATCGACGCCAACTTTACATGGTCTTCAATAACCTATTGATAAACAGTATAGATGCCTTGACAGAGACTGCTGATCCGCGTATATTTGTCACGTGGGGTAGAAGGGATGACTTCGTTGAAGTATCATTCAAAGATAACGGACCGGGAATACCGAAAGATATCCTCAACCAGGTCTTTGACGCATTCTTTTCTACCAAACAGGATCGCGGAACCGGTCTTGGTCTGGCTATCACCAAAAAAATCGTGGAAATGTACGGGGGGCAAATAAAGCTGCATAGCCATGACGGCGAGGGAGCAAAATTTACTATCAGATTTAAAATTGCCTGAAGACCTTACAGGTTATTTAATATACCAAGTACTAAACTGCAATGAATCCTGAATCACAAAAAACGAAGGTTTTGATTGTCGATGACAATCCCGATGTCCTGCAGATGCTCAGGGAACTGCTGGATAAGCACTACCATGTTATCGAGGCGACTTCCGGCCGGAAATCAATTGAACTGGTCAAAAAGCATCCTGATATTTCCGCTATCATCATGGATATTCGGATGCCGGAGATGGACGGCCTGACTGCCTCGCGGGCAATTCGCCAGAGCCATTCCGAAATACCGATTATCATCCTGACCGGTTATGCCGGTGAGTATCACGAGGAAGAAATCGACGAAAATGAAGAGCCTTTTGACTACATCCTCAAGGGCGATTCAATTCCGCGCCTGATGCGTTCGATACGCAACGCTGTCGAACATACTCAACTCCATCGCGACAATAAGAGCCTCAATCTGCACGCCGAGAAGAAATTCGGCATGGTGGGTCATTCCAGGGTCATGACCGATTTATACAAGCTCATCCAGAAAGCTTCCAAAAGCGATAAAAACGTCATTATACTGGGCGAAACCGGTACCGGAAAAGAGCTGGTGGCGAGGGCGATCCATGAGAACAGCGAGCGAGCGAAAAACGAATACGGAGTAATTAACTGTAACCACCGCCCTCCGGATCTGGTCGAACCGGACCTGTTCGGGCTCGAGGATGGAGCATTTACAGACGCTGTCAAGCGTATCGGGCTGTTCGAAAAAGCTAACCGTGGTACGATTTTCCTGGATGATATCTGTGATATGAATATCAATACCCAGGGCAAGCTCCTGCGTGTCTTGCAGGAAGGTACTTTCTGCCGTTTGGGTAGCACTGAGACTCGTATGACTGATGTCAGGGTGTTGTGCGCCTCCAACCGCAGTCTTGACCAGATGATGCTGGAGAAAACATTCCGTCAGGATCTGTATTTCAGGCTCAAGGGGATCACTATCCTGGTACCGCCTTTGCGCAAACGTCCCGAAGACATCCCGCACCTGGTGCGCTATTTCAGTGAAATCCACTGCCGCAAACATCGCAAACCGTTCAAGATTTTTGATGACCCCGCAATTGACGCCATGATCGATTTTGACTGGCCCGGCAATGTTCGCCAGCTTCGCAACGCGGTGGAATCATTGATCGACCTGACTGAATCCGATATTATCATGGCCGATGATGTCATCGATGAAATTCAGCATACGCCGGATATTAGTTATGATGAATCCAGTAGCCTGAATGAGATGATAGACGACTTTACCCGTCGCACGATCCTTAAAGCCCTCAAACGCACCAAAGGTAATCGCAGAAAAGCCGCTGAAATGCTTCAAACCGATCCATCTAACATGGCCAAGCTCATGAAACGCCTGGGCATGCTTTAGATCTTCTTTTTCTGTAAGTCTTTAGAAATGAATCCCGGAAAAACAACCGGTTCAGCAGTCGGGAATACCGTCGTCGTCAATATCGCAAGGCGCCGGACTTCCGGCCTGGAAAGCGTAATTGACGATATAGACAGCATCGGAAACGTCGACCAGGCTGTCGCAGTTGACATCGCCTGATTCAACCGGGTCAGGTGCCGGACCGCCCCCGAAGGCGTAATTGATGAGATACACAGCATCCGATACATCGACCAGCTCATCGCCATTAGTATCGCCGCAGATATACGTTACAATCTCGATATAGACAGAATCGAGCTGGGTGGCAACCGTATCCGCGCCGTCGGAGAATTCAAAATAATATGGGTACCATCCGGTTTCCGGGACGGTCAGGATAATATTGAACTGACTGCCATTCTGGTAGTCTTTTTCGCAGGCTGTCAGATCGTAGACCGATCCGTCAAAATACAGACGCCTTAAAACCGGCAGGTGGTCATCGGCATCGGAATAAGTTACTTGCGCGCTGACCGTATCCTGCTCTACCTGGAAGACCGAAACACCTGACAGGCTTGGGGGTGTGTTTGCGAGCGAATAGTCCAGATGATTCGATTTCGGCTGAAATCCGGCGTATTTGCCCATATCGTTCATGGTCAGTTCGGTGAATTCCTGTGTACCGGTGACCGGTGAAATACCTATAAACTGCGAAGGGGGCGGCCAGTCGGACCATTCCGGTTGTGAGGTTAAATCAGAGATTTGGCAGGACATCCAGAGCTTATTGCCATCTATTAGATAATCTATATTGCCTATCTGGGAAAAAGAGCTGTCAACACCATCGATTTTATACAGCCCCGGGCTGAAAATACCCGGCACCTCGGCATAGATCAGAGCGTAGGCAACAGAATCAGTCGTATTCGGGTCGACCACACCCACAGAATAAAGAAAATAAGTGAAAAGTCCAGAACTGGTCGGATATCCTCCCCCGTTGTTCTCCATCCTGAAATACAGCTTTGTATCTGAATAGGACGCGTAGCAATGGGTTATATCCTGGTGGTTCAGGCTGGTGTTTTCCGCGTCGCCGACCGGATCGGCACCCAGATCAGCTAAAAGGTGTTCCGGCACAGGAAACTGGTCAGCGCTGTTTTTGGGAGACATGCTGATGACAGCGGTGTCGTTTTCGGAGCGAATATACCATTCCAACTGCTCCGTAGGTGGCGTGTAGTTAATCTCAGTCGAAAATGTGAATACCGAGCAGGCAGAGTAAAGAAGGTCGTATTCTGCTGAATTCCATACGGTTGCACCGGTATCCCGGTAGATCAGCTGGTGCTGGTTGGCAGTATCGGCCAGGCTCGAGTCGGGTATATCGAAATCGAACTGAACCGGCTCGACCGGCGCGCTACTGAACGAATGTTCGTATGGTATCGGTATATCCTGGGCCCACAGCCCGGTTGAAAGCATCAGTATAATAGCCAGAACAAAAATTATCGATTTCATCATAATAGCTCCCAGAAGTACACGGGTTAGTAGCTGTTTACCAAAATATAACCAATTGTCTTATAATTACAAGGTTTTTTCAGAGTCCGGGGCAGTTGTAATTGACATGATTCAGTCATTCACTTTATTTTCCGGCATGAAATTCGACAGACGGATATTCCGGCGGGCTTCGGCGCGCTGGCAGCCTCGACGGGGTGAACGCGGTAGCTCCGGCAAACGTAAACCGGAACTTGAGACCGCTTCGGGGATTCGGGTCCGCTCGAAACTTGAGAAAGTTTGTGTAGATTACCTGAGTGAGCACAGGATCAGTTTTAAATACGAACCTCTGCTACTATTGGAGGGTCGTAAGTTCAGGCCGGATTTCTACTTGCCGGAATTTGACCTGTTTCTTGAGATCGCCGGATATACCCACATGCCTTTTTACCGCGACCGTTTGGGCGATAAGACCGACATCTATCGAAAGTATAATCTGGCGGTAAAGATTATTCGTCCCAAAAATGCAACGCACCTTTGTCGGGAGCTGGACCGGGTTTTGTTCGGGGAGGAATAAAACTTGCGGATTTTCAGAAATGTACTGGATTTCCGGTTATAAAGTTATATATTCCGCCATCATAGAATGGGTAGGGTGCGTATTGATATGAGCACGATATGTGCCCCGAGATTATATACGGCAAATCGTTTTTAAGGAGGATTCGCAATGAAGGTTAAAGTCGACAAGGAAGCTTGCAGCGGCGACGCTATCTGCGTGGATATCTGCCCGGAAGTCTTCGAGATGAACGAAGATGATATCGCGATCGTTTTGGTGGACACCGTTCCGGAAGAGCATGAGGATGCCGTACGTGAAGCGGCCGACTCCTGCCCCGAAAGCTGCATCGAGATCGAAGAGTAAGCTTAATCGTCTGACCTTTGATTTTCCGATATAGAAACCAGGCTTATCGCAAGCCTGGTTTTTTATTGCCCATGGCTTACAACTGGTTGATCCACCTTCCATAGATAAAGAGAACCCTGGACAGGTCAGAGTTGCCCGCACCTGACAATCCATGTTATAAATTCTAAAAACAAAACACAAGACTACAGCCAGCGATGGGAGTTAAATATTATTAGCATCTTGCATCCACATTATAGCACGATCCGACCCGGAGTTTGACACCATCGATAACACTGCATACCGTCTGCATGCGAATGGATTTCTTGCAGTGATTGAACTTATAGTGGTAAGGACATGGGTACACCGGATAATGTAAAATCAAATATGCAAATAAAAAGTGTAAATTGTCTGACCGGAATGAAATGTAAAGGATGTGATCGGAATATACAACAAAACGGAGAGGCAGGGATTCGAACCCTGGAACGGGTTGCCCCGTTAACTGCTTAGCAGGCAGCTGCCTTCAGCCACTCGGCCACCTCTCCAAAAAGAAATCTGTAAAACGCCATAATATATAATCGCTCTAAAAAGAGCAAGTATTAATTCCGATCTTTAC
>WJMC01000174.1 GCA_014728145.1 Candidatus Zixiibacteriota bacterium
CATCAGCATAAAATCGGAGTCTTCCTCGAACGGCACCGCGCCGGTCAGCATCTGGTACATGGTCACGCCCAGCGAATACAGGTCGGAGCGAAAGTCGATTTTTTTTCCGCGGATCTGTTCGGGCGACATGTACGGCAAAGATCCGGCCGCCGTACCGGTCTGGGTCAGCTTCGATCCGCCCAGGATCTTGGCGATTCCAAAATCAGTGATCTTGACCAGCCCGGAATCCGTCACCATTATATTTGAGGGTTTGATATCGCGATGAATGATCCCGCATGAATGCGCGTAACCGAGCGCTGAAAGCAACTGCCTGCCGATCATGGCGACATCGAGAATATCCATTGCGCCATCGGAAGTCAGGATCTCATCGACGTTCTTGCCATCAATAAACTCCATCACAATAAAATGGTTGTCATCGACGATTTCAAAATTGTAGATGGTGACGATATTGGGATGATTGAGTTTGGCCATCGCCTTGGCTTCACGATGAAACCAGGCCGAGAACTTCTCATCGGCGGCAAATTGCTGATGCAGAAGCTTGAATGCTATTTCGCGTTCGATGACGGTATCGAAAGCCTTGTAGAGGATTCCGAAACCGCCCTCGCCGCGCTTTTCGCGCAGTTCATATTTTCCTATCTTGCGTGCTTCCATGCTTACCAACTGAATGAAGACAAATTAGCCGGGCCAGACCGCAAGTCAACTAAAATTCACTATGTTAATTATTTCGGTGGCAGAACGAAATATCTTAGTACACCCAGCAGGGTGGCTCCGGAGAACCTGGAACGAAGGCGTAATTGATGATAAATACCGCGTCGGAGACATCCACGATGCCGTCACAATTGGCGTCGCCGGCGTCATACTCGGGCACCGGTTCCGGGAAACCGGCCACGAATGCGAAGTTAATGATGTAAACCGCGTCGGAGACATCCACATTGCCGTCGTTGTTGGCATCGCCATTATGAACGACGATGTTCATGCGCAAACTGCCTGAATTCAAAATCGTATCGGCTTCCAGCGGTACGGCATTCAATGTGATATCCCATTCCGAGCCCGAGACCAGGCCTCCGGCCGCGGTGACATCGACAGCCACATACACTGAATCGCGTACAAAAAGCGGATATACGGAATCCGGAAAACTAAACTGCCAACCGCTGTCAGCAGTCGCGCTCATACGGTAGAGTGAATTCTCCTGCCCGACATTCTTTACCCAGAAATAGACCCGCCGGCTTCCGCTGGAATAGATTTCAGCCGGACCATCACCACTTATCTCCGAAGCATATTCAGGAAACGGAAGAAAACTGGCCGAGAAATTATAACTGGCCGAATCCGCCTGCCAGCTTTTAACCGCAGGATTGAGCATAACATAATTTTTCAAATCAAAATCGTGAACAATCAATGACCCCGCCTGGGCACTGTTCAACTCGATTTGATCGAAATGGTACACCCCCCCGGGTTCAGAAACGACATAGCCGGCGCCAAACTCGAGACTGTCAACACCGTCGAAACGAACCACCAAATCACCCAGCAGTCCTCCCGCCGGGTTGAATTTCAGATAATTCGCTCCCAGCCCCCAGGGTTTGTACCCGGGCGGAGGACCGACCTCACCGGTCGGGTAGAAGTTCACTTCACCGGTTAAATCCACCAGCGGATAATCAGCGCCGTCCTCGTAATGGTTGCCGTCATCACGGAATCCCGTCATCCAGTTCCAGAGCGCGAATTCAGCATAGGCCCCGGAAAGCGAACTGCCGTAATCCACCAGAACGGAGTCGAGCACAATATATATATCGTCTTCATAGCGGAGGTCTTCCCAGACGTTTCTTACAAGCACAGTATCGTAGTTGCTGTCGAGAAAGCGATTGAACACAAACGCGCCGTAATGCCGAAAGTCCTGCACAGAATCCAGGGGCAGTTGAGGATAGTCAAAAAAATCCTCGAGGTAGGCGTAGTTGTCGTTGACCAGGGGAAAGCAGATCTCTTCAATCCACGCTGATGAAACTTCCATGTACCAGATAGCAGTCATGTAATTCAAGCCGAACTGGGTGGCATGGAAATACTCGTGCACCGCTGTCACCCTGGCCGCGCCCTGAGCGTCTCCCTCAGGGTCATCGTTGGGCGGAAAACCATCATAATCATTATCCATGACCATATAGGTAACGTAATCATTCCACGGGTTCGGACCTTCGATCTCCGGGGCGGTATAGCCGTAATAGGGTATGTCCATCAGGTAGATATCGTAGCGATTGTCCCCCCCCGCTGAATCATCCACGGGCGGAACCGGATAGCCCAGGTGCAGGTGCAGACATTTATACGCGCTGTCTGCATAAACAGCTACCCGCTCGACAAAATCGGGCACCCCATTGGCAGGATCCAGGTCGTCAAGGGAGACAGCGTTTTCACCGCTGGTATTGAAATGAATCTTATAATATCCCGCCGGGCTGTCGTAGGTGTCAGTCAATGTCGGTCGTGAGAGGGCATCACGTATAGCCTCACGTTCGGTAACATCCAGCAGGTCGAGATTTTGCCAGACCTCCAGGATCGCACCGGTACCGGATTTACCCGGTCGCTCAGAATCGCTTTTATATTTTTGGGGAAGCAAATCCGGATCAGTTACGGCGTAGACCCGGTAGAGAATTCTCTCCGCCAGTCCTATCGCGCCCGAATTGTAATCCTGACTGAGCGCGGTTGACTGCTTAGACGCCGAAAGCGAATTACAAAGCGAAACTATAAATGTTAAAAGCAGTAAAGCAGTTAATCTCAATTTCATCCGCATGTCTCTGTGACTTCTATTCTTCTGATAAACAGATCGGCCGTTTCCGTGAATATAACAACCTGAATTGTCGGAAGTTTCCTCCGGAAAAAAACCTGCAAGTAATTGATGCTACCGGGATAATGATAACATGAAAGCGGTATTTGTCAATCGTAAAAAAACCCTCCGGCTAAAACTTGACTTATCTCTCCTCTTCTTCTTAGCCGAAGGGCGGTAAGTTAGAAAGTCTCCTGTGCTTCAGGAGTGTCCAGACTTACGCCTGGTTCGCAATGTTAACAAGCCGAATTCACCTGATAGTATTCTGTTCGAAATAGAGACGAAATTACTGGTGTTGAGCTGTTGTAGCATGTACGGATGCCAGACCTGCTTTTCCACGTATTGAGCCTGATTCTGTATTGTTTTTTGGCGGTCCATAAGACCTCCTTCCTATGTGGAGCGCGGGACGCTCCGGCAGGCGGTGAAAACTTCGAAGAGCTTTCTCTATAATATAGTCATTTGACATACACCTCAGACATCCAGTTTCTGCCGTAACTTATTAATAGCCCTAACCTTATAAATATGTACAACCTGCTGGCTAATACCCAGGATTGTGCCGGTTTCCCGCTCCGTGCGGCCATCCAGGATCAACTTGATTACCTCTTTCTGGCGACGGGAGAGGGAGTGGTTTATATGCCAGCGCAACCGGCTTATGAAGCGGTCGAAACGTTTCTTTTCAGCATCATCGCTGTCGTCCTGGTGATACGCTGAAAGCTCGTTGGCAAAAGCTTCGATATCTTTCTTGCCACACAATAATTCTGCGAAAAGATACTCTCGATTGCGGTTCATATCACGTATAATATACGGTGATTATCAGAAAATCCACTAATATCGTGGAGAGCTCCAGTAAGATTAGGATTCTGTTAAAACTGCACTTTCATGAATAGTTAATTTTAATTTCACTGTTAACTAATAAAAACATTTAAAATCGCAAGTGAACGTATCAAATCCGATAACATCTCAACCCGGGGGAAGCGATGCGTACTTCTTCTAACACTGCCACCAATGAGCTGTACTCTCGACGGGCATGGGTGTCATACAGGCTCCAGAGTATGCCTGCTTCGAAAATGGCCAAGGTGGTAAATCGTATTCTAAGCGGCGATGATATCCTGATCAATCCACTCAAAGATGAGGAACAGAAAGAAAAGAGCTGATCGCGCTCAACTACGTTAAGC
>WJMC01000175.1 GCA_014728145.1 Candidatus Zixiibacteriota bacterium
GGGGATGTCATCACATTCCCGCGCTCATCCAGAACGACAGTAACACTATCCGGCTTGATGGTTGCTAGAAGCCTCTCCGATTCCGCTTTTATCACCTGCTCTTTTTTGTCGTCGCCGGCCTGTTTCTCTTCTTTGACAGTGATCTCCGAGAGCGTAGCATAGCGAGAGAGCAGTTTGTCGAAATGGTCGATACCTTCAGAGATCCAGCTGGTCTTGATCTTACCGACTGTTACAAAGCGGATATGAATCATTCCGATTCGATGATTTTAATGACGGCGTTCCGACTGCGGGGACCGTCGAATTCACAAAAGAAAATACCCTGCCAGGTGCCCAGAACAAGACTGCCGTTTTCGATGATGACAGTCACCGATGAGCCCATAAGGGAAGCCTTGATATGAGCGGCCGAATTGCCCTCGGCATGGCGGTAGCTATCTTCCCAGGGAAAGCGTTTATCGAGGCTTGTGATGATGTCCTCGCGGACGGCTGGATCGGCGTGTTCGTTAATCGTAATGCCGGCCGTGGTGTGGGTTACATAGACGACCGCCAGCCCATTTTTGATAGTAGAGTTTGAAACGGCTTGTTTGACCTGGGAGGTAATATCCTTGAACTGTGTATGACTCTCGGTTTTGACACCAATTTTTTTTATCATTTAAACAATGCCTCCACGAAATCATTGCGGGAGAACTCGTCGAGATCCTCGATCTTCTCCCCCAGGCCGACGAACTTGACGGGCACATCGAACTGGTCGGCGATAGCTACCACGATACCGCCCTTGGCGGTGCCGTCCAGCTTGGTCAGAACCAGCCCGGAGAGAGTCAGGTTGTCATCGAAGACCTTAACCTGCCGGACACCGTTTTGGCCGGTGGTAGCATCGATCACTAGCAGGGTTTCATGCGGTGCGCCTTCCAGAGCTTTGCCGATCACTCGTTTGGTTTTTTTGAGTTCCTCGAGGAGATTGACCTTGGTGTGAAGCCTTCCGGCTGTGTCGATCAGGACGACATCGATATTGCGTCGCGTAGCGGCCTGCAGTGCATCATAAGCCACCGCCGCGGCATCACCGCCCGGATGCGACTTGACTATCTCACAATCTGCGCGCTCAGCCCAGATTTCAAGCTGTTCGATAGCGGCCGCGCGGAATGTGTCAGCCGCCGCCAAGAGCACGGACTTACCGCGTTCTTGAAAATACTTGGCCAGTTTGCCGATTGTCGTGGTCTTGCCGGTACCGTTTACCCCGACGATCATGATCACGAATGGTTTCTGTTCAACTTCGAAAAAACTTTTGGGAGCGCCATTGGAAGAAAATATCTTCTCGATTTGCCGTTTGAGCAGATCGTAAATCTCTTCACTGCCTTCCGGTTTTTCGGTCCGGTTAGCTTCTTTTAGCCCCTCGATGATCTTCTGGGTTGTGGCCACGCCGATGTCCGACTGGATCATGATCTCCTCTATTTCTTCCAGGAAATCGTCGTCGATTTTGTTGTACATCCCGATCGTACTGCGGATTTTCGAAACCAGGTTTTCCTTGGTCTTCTTCAACCCGTCGACCAGCCTCTTGAATGAGAACTTCATTTGGTAACCTCAACTCCTTCATCAGTTTCAATCCGGTCGTCCTGTTCAGTTTCAATCACTGCATCATCATTCGCGGGTTCGTCCGTGAGTTCGTCCCGGTCAACCTTTTCGATAAGTTCAACCTGTTCCACACCTCGTTTGAGATTGACAGATACAACCTGCGACACTCCCGGTTTCGACATGGTGATACCGTAGAGCGTCTCGGCCGCTTCCATAGTCAGCTTGTTGTGGGTGATTATAATAAACTGGGTGTTCTCAGTAAAGCGCTTGATCAACTTCAAAAAACGCCCGATGTTGGCATCATCCAGGGGTGCGTCGACTTCATCGAGAATACAAAACGGCGAGGGTTTGACCATGTAAAAGGCGAACAAAAGCGAAAGCGCGGAGAGCGCACGTTCCCCTCCTGAGAGCTGATGGATCGAGAGCAGTTTCTTGCCCCGCGGACGGGCGGAGATGTGGATTGTGGCCTCGAGCGGATCGACGTTTTCATCGAGCCTGAGGTTCGCTTCTCCACCCTCGAACAGTTCACAGAAAACGTTCTGGAAGTTTTCACGCACAATCTTGAAAGTCTCAATGAATTTTTTGCGCGCCGTGGAGTTGATACGCGAGATCGTCAGGCGCAGGTCTTCCTTGGCCTTGTTGAGGTCTTCGATCTGGTTTTTAAGGAAATCCGCCCGTGAACGGGTTTGATCATATTCCTCCAAAGCCAGCAGGTTGACCGGGCCGAGTTTCTGGAGCCTGTCTTTTAAATCGTTAAGCTCAGATTGCGAATCCGCCCTTTCCTCATCGGAAAGATGAATCACCCGTGACTGTGCGTTCAGGTCGCAGTCGTAGCGCTCGGAAGTATCGGACAGGAGCGTTTCCTTCTGGGTCGCCAGGCTGTTCAGCTTCAGGTCGATAGTGTGAAGATTACCTGACAATTCCTCGAGACGGGCGCGCAGTTGTTTCAGGCGTTTGTCGTACTCATTGAATTTTGCATCGATTTCAGCGATCTCGCCCTCGGCCGAGATCAATTCATCGGAGGCTTTCTCTTTTGTCTCGAAAGTTTGTTCGAGGTCGTTTTCGAGCAGAATCAGTTCACGCCTTATCTCAGTTGATGTGAGTACCAGATCGTTAATCATCCTGGTCTTATCCGACAGTGAATTGTCGATCTCGGTTTTGAGCTCATTGAGCCGGCGGTGATTGTTCTCGGCTGTTTCGAGCGAAGCCTCGATCGAGAACAACCTCATCTTGAGATCAGAAAGGCTCTGGGAACTCTTATCACGGGTTTGAGTCAACTCGTTGATCTGCTCTTTTAGACTCTGGGCCTGCCCCTGGTTTTCATCGAGATGATTTCGCTGGGTAGAAACTTTTTTGCCCAGGCCGGATTTTTCGCTGTCGATTTTTTCGAGCTGGTCGCGCAGGTTGTCGACATACTTGCGCTTTTCATCGATCTGGCCGGAGGTCGAGTTTATTTTGATCCTGCTTTGAGCCAGAGTGGCATTGAGCGAGGCCAGTTCTTCTTTTTTCTCTGCTATCAAATCACTTGTATTATTAATTTTCTGTTTAAACTCGTTACGAGTGCTGTTGATTTCCTCCTGCCGGGAGTTGAGCCTGATGCGTTCTTCCGAAAGCTGAGCGATCTGTTCTTTGAGTTCCTCGAACTGGTTTTTACGGCCCACCAGCAGGATCTCCTCGGTACCGCCGATTGCCAGGGATTTGGAAAAATCGAGCATCTCACCCATGGGGGAAACCATATCGAAACCGGACACGCCGGTCTGTTCAAAGAGCCTGTCGGCGACAATTATATCCTTGAAGAGATAACGCGACAGCCTGCTGAACTCAGGCTCGGTCTGGATAAATTTATACAGTTGACCGTGGATACCCGGGTTGTTGGGAAAGCTGATTTCAGGATCATCCGGTTCGGGCACATTCTCAAGTATAATCAGTCCAAAACGGCCGAAATCGTTCTCACGTCCGTGGGCGATAACATCCTCGGCCGTCTTTTGATCGCGTACCACGAAATAATTGGACAGCTCGCCCAGGACAGTCTGTACACAGGCCTGGTATTTTTCCGGCGGGTTTATGATGTTCGCAACCGTGTCCAGAATTCCGGGAAAGCGCTCCTTGATATTGCCGATCTGGGCCGCCCCGGAAGTGTATCCTTCATATTGATGGATGATCTTTTCGACCATCTTTAGTTCGGCTTCGAGCTGGTGACTTTTACTGTCGATCTTTTGGCGTTTTACCTCGGACTGTTTAAACTCATCTTCGAGCTGGTCCAGGTTCTGGTTGTATTCACCGAGGTTGTTCTGCTTTGATGTTATAAATGAGTTACTTTCGGCTACTTTCTTTTCGAGTTCGGATTTTTCATTGTTATAATTTTTAAGATCCTGTTCAAGAGATGTTATCTCATTTTCGAGTTCCTCGGTCTTTTCAAGCGATGTAGTGTATTTCAAGTTCAGGGTAATCTGGTTTTCCTGGCTCGAGTTGATTTCCTTTTCGATTTTATCAATTTCCGCCTGCAGGCGATCATAGGAACCGATCAGCTGATTCAAACGCGATGAGACCTGGTTAAGAGCTTCTTCAGATTTAGTGACTTGTTCAGAAAGTTCGGACGATTCTGATTTTAACCTGGTGACTTCTCCATCGGCCTTGTCGATCTCTTCCTCGAGACTCTCCTGGCGATGTTCATGCGAGCGGATTTCCTCCACCGTTTGAATATGGCGATTGCGGGTGTTTTCGAGCTTCTCACGCAGTACAGAGATTCGGTTCTCACAACTGTGAAGTTTTTCGGTCAGTTGAGCGATGTTTTCGCGTTTCTCACGCAGGGCATTCTCTTTTTCGGAGAGAGTCAACTTAAACTTCTCGCGATCGAGATCGATCACCTTTTCTTCTGACCTGAGGCTTTCGATCTCGTCATTGACTTCGGTTTTTCGGGATTCGAGATCATCGAGTTCCTGATTGATGGAAACCCATTGATCGATCGCCAGCCTGACACCCAGTTTTTCAATTCTGCTGTTGAGTTCCTGGTGTCGTTTGGCCTTGGATACCTGGCGTTTGAGCGAGTTGGCCTGCGATGACACCTCGGTATAGAGGTCCTCGAGACGCAGAAGATCGGCATCGGTGTTCTCGAGTTTGCGCAGGGCGTCCTTTTTGCGCTGTTTGTACTTGGTAATCCCAGAGGCTTCCTCAAAGAAGCGACGGCGATCCTCGGCCTTGTCGGAGAGGATGACATCGATCATGTCCTGCTCGATAACCGAATATGTGCCCGAGGTCAGCCCGGTATCCAGAAACATCTCGGTGATATCTTTCAGCCGGCAGGGGACTTTGTTGATGAAAAATTCGGAATCCCCGGACCGGTACAGGCGCCGGGTCAGGGTAACCTGGTTGTAGGGAGAGGCCAGGACGCCTTTGCTGTTGTCCAAAGTCAGGTTGACCTCAGCCATTCCCAGGGGCTTGATGTCGCGCGTGCCGGAGAAGATTACTTCCTCGAGTTTTCCACCGCGCAAAATCGACATGCGGGTTTCACCCAGAACCCATCTTAATGCATCCAGTATATTCGTCTTCCCGCAACCGTTGGGGCCTACAATACAGGATATGCCGTGTGAAAAGTGCAGTACGGTTTTTTCGGGAAATGACTTAAAACCCAGTAGTTGCAATCTATCTAAATACATCGATGTCCTCTTCTCAGTTGTTGATGCCGGCCTTGAGCGATTTCAAGACGTCCATAATCGATCTTAAGATCAGCTTCTCGTTCTGGATGTAGTTCGATTTTATCTCGAGATTGTAAATCGGAGAGCCCCAGCTCCCGTAGTTTCCGATCCTGACAGGGACTTTTGAGCAGGCGGCGACATAGGCATTGAAGTAGTCCTTGCGGACTGCCAGGTCGATCAAAAGGTCAGCATCTTCTTTGACCACTTTATCGACAAACTGCCTGCCGGGAAGCCCGCTCCAGAGCATCTCGGTGTAACTCGGTTCCAGCTTGGTGGCCTTTTTGAGGTAATCCACCCGTTTGACACCCGCGTCACGATTGCCGACCAGGGTAAACCTGGCCTGGTCAAAAAGCTCAGTCAATTCCTTGATGAAATTGTCCGCGCTTTTCTGTTCATTGGGCTGGGAGGGATACAAAAGGACAATTTTATCGGGCGCGTTGAAGATATCCGAGAGGCTGTAATCCCGCCGGTCGGTTTTGCGCAACTGCCACTTGAACTTTATATCCCTGAGTATCTTCTTCAGAAACATTACCTGACATCCGTGGTATCGACAAATTCTATCCAGTTGGAACGATTCAGCAACAGGCTGTGCTCACCGGCAAAATCCAAGCTGTCGGTCTTGAGCCTGAAACCGTTGACATAGTATTTCGTTTTATCCATCCTCTCGCAGGAAATAACCAGTTCCTCATCGGCTACAAAAGTCCATGTCCTGCTCGGATTGACAAGCTTCTGGGTACTGTCACCATCGGCAACCAACGTAACCTGTTGTTGTTGCTCCGGATTTATGATAAGCTCGAGTTTGTCGTAACTGGCTAAAAACCGTTCACGCAGGATCTCGGTGGAATCAACAATCGGCGGAGCGGTAATTGCCGGTTCGGTTTCCGCTTCGCTGTCGCCGTGAGTATCGGCTTCATGTTGTTCCGTCTGGTGAGCTGTTTGTGCATGAGAACCTTCGCCTTCTTCCCCGCCCCGGAAAGTGATCAGTATTATCAACGCGATGAAGGCCACGAAAACGATCACACCGGTTAGAATCAGATAGTTTACGATTTCCGGTTTCTGGCCGGAAGGAGCTTTTTCAGTTTCCTTTTTCTGGTGGGGCTGTTTCTTTTCGGGTTTGTGATTTGCTCCCTGCTTTTTAGCGTCGACCACAGGTTTGAGCGGTGCCGGCTGTTGTTTTTTCTGTTTTGGAGGACGAGCCTGTTGCTTAGCGGGCTTTTTGCCCTCGACCTGGAAGGTCTGCATCAGCTCATCATAGTCGATCTCGAGCGTCTCGCAGTAGGATTTTAAAAACAGGGTCAGGTATGGTCCGGTGGGAAGATCATCCAGACGATCATCTTCTATGGCCTCGAGGTAATGCTGTTTGATACGGGTTACCTCGGCCAGTTCTTCGATCGTGACTTCCTTTTCTTCACGGATCGATTTCAGGTATTTACCGAGGGAGTTATCCTCGGCTGACGGGTCAAATTCTATGAACAATTTTATACCTCGCTTTTCATCTCTTCCATAAGATCGCCGAACAGTTTGGCTGGAAAACCAACGATGTTATCAAGTTCACCCCGGTAGGATTCTACCAGTTCACCGCCTTTGCCCTGAATGGCGTAGGCGCCGGCTTTGCCAAACGGTTCACCGGAGGTTATATAATCTTCGATATTCTTTTCACTCAATCGTTTGAACTGCACATGGCTGACAGCGTGGCCACATACGATCCTGCCGTTTTCCGGGTTGCGCAATGCGACGGCTGTAATCACCTGGTGCTCCTGGCCGGACAGGCTTTTAAGCATACGGGCCGCGTCGGCCTCATCAGCGGGCTTATTGATTATCTCACCGCCTCTGACCACGATCGTGTCCGCGGCGATGATCATGGCGCTGTCAGTTTCGGAAACTGCCTCCGCTTTTAATTTTGCCAGTCTTTCGGCGTAACCGCCCGGATGACCGTTGTGAGAAATGTTCTCATCCACATCCGGAACTACTTTTACAAATTCGATCCCCAGCAGGTTCATGATTTCCGCCCTGCGGGGTGAGTTAGAAGCCAGAATTATACGGTACCCGGAAGCATTCTGCTTGAGTCTGTCCGCTAATTCAGGCGGATAAGATAGATTGTATCTCATATCGTTTTACTGTCAACAATAATAGTTACCGGTCCCCAATTATTGATTTCGACCAGCATCCGGGCGCCGAATTCGCCTCTGGCGACATTTACGTCTTCGCTTTCACAGGCTTCAATAAACTCCTCGTAGAGTTCTTCGGCCTGTTGCGGTTCGCAGGCGTCGGAAAACGAAGGACGGTGGCCTTTACGGGTATCCGCCAGGAGGGTGAACTGCGAGACCACCATGACATCGTAACCCTGTTTCAAACAGGAGTAATTGAACTTGCCGTGCTGATCCTCGAAGATGCGCATATTCAGGCATTTGTAGGCCAGCTTGCGCACATCATGGGAGGAGTCGCCCTCGGCCGCGCCAACCAGTAGTACCAGCCCGGGTCCGATTTTTCCAATTTCCTTGCCATCGACTGAAACACGTGCCGACTTTACGCGTTGCAGAACCACTCTCATAATCACAGGAATTTAGACACAGCGAGGTTTAAAGTCAACAAAAACCACTTAATATAACTTCCGGAAACTCTTATTCCGTGCGGATTTCGCGGGTGTTTTCGATAACAGCGGCCCCGACCGAATCACCCCATACATTGACAGCTGTACGGAAACGGTCCAAAAGCCAGTCGACCGCCAGAATCGAGGCTATTCCCTCCACCGGCAGATTAACCGCCTGGAGCACGATTACCATAGTAACCAGACCCGCCTGGGGAATCCCGGCCGCGCCGATTGCTGCCAGGGTAGCGGTCAGGACGATTATGATCTGCTGGCCGAACGTGAGGTCGACGCCGTATAGCTGGGCGATAAAGATCGCCGCTACCGCTTCATAGAGAGCGGTACCGTCCATGTTAATAGTGGCTCCCAGCGGAAGCACGAATGAGGCCGCCTTGCGGTTGACCTTGTTATATTTCTGGACGCAGTCGAGAGTGATCGGAAGGGTGGCCGAGGAAGATGCCGTGGAAAAGGCTGTAGCTACAGCCTGGAAAACATTTGACCCGTACTTCAGGGGATTACGCCTTGTCAGCAGATAGAGAATTAAAGGCAGGATGATGAAAGCGTGTATCGACAGGCCGGTCAACACGCTCAGCGAGTACTTGCTGACTTTCAGGATTTCATACAAGACCGGGTTGACCCCGCCTGTTATTGATGGGTCGGATGTGGCGATCACCGTGGCGATTTTTCCGGCTACAAGCCCAAACACCCCGACCGGCGCGAACCACATGATGATATGCACCATCTTCATGATAACTTCGTTTAAGCCGTCGAAGATCTCGATCAGCATCTCCCCTTTTTTACCGATCGTGGTCAAAACAGCGCCGAAGAAGAGCGAAAAGATTATCAAGGGCAGTACCCTGGTCTCAGCCATCGCCTCAAAGACATTGGTCGGGATCAGTTTCAGGAAAAAACCGAGAATAGAAAATTCACCGGCATCGGCCACTGGTTCGGCCGACTGGTTAAAGATGCTCTGACCGACTCCGGGCTGAATCAGGTTGACGACTATTATTCCAATTATCACCGAGGCGAAAGTGGTCATAAGGTAATAGCCGACTGTTTTTGCGGCAGTACCTCCCAGCTTGCGGATGTCACCCAGGGCGGCCACACCAGTCACCATCGATGTGATAATTAGCGGAATAACAATCATCTTGAGGGCATTCAGAAACAGGGTGCCGAAAAAAGATGCCCAAACCATCTTTTCGCCCAGCGTGTACCCCAGAAATCCGCCCAGGATGATTCCGATCAGGATGCCGATCAGTATTATTTTGTTGCTGTCAGAATCGCCGACTTTCATGACCTCCCCAGGATAAACTAAATTCTATTGTATCATTTCAGCAGACGACGGTCAACTAAAAGTATGACATCGACAGTGGCTACAAGGTAAATAAAAACCCCGCCTTAAATGACGGGGTTTTTACAGAGTAAACTGCTGTATCTATCGAATCAGGCTGAAGACGATGTCCGAGAGGAAGGAGTTCGGCGAACCCGAGACACCTTCGCAGACATAAGTGTCGGTCCAGTCGTAGGTGTTGCCGCCAGATTCGGCATGGACTGTGATGGTCGAGGAATTAGTGAAAGTGATCGTCATGCTGTATGATCCCTGCCCTCCGCCATCCGGGCCGGAAACATTCATGGTGGCGTCAGCGGTAATCGTACCGGATTGCGGGCAACCACTGTTATCGTCGATTACCAGGTTGCTGATGGTCAGATCATAGACGATATCTCCGGTAACAATCCCTTCTGAGCCACTGCCGGTCAGGCTGTAATCGTACTCGAAACTTCCGTCGACCTCAATATCACCATTCGGCAGTTCCTGGTAGGTGTTATTGATATCGTATTTGTCAAAACTGAGATCGAGGTCGATACTGGTAGTGTCGTACTGGAATGATATATCCATTGTCAAGGTCATGTGCATGATAAACTGCAGGAAATCGGTCGAACTGGTCGGGACCTGGACTGGAGTGCCGTTTTCCTTGAACTGGACGGAATCAGCCAGGCTGACCGTATACGAGTACGTACCGTATTCATCGGTTTCGGTGTCACTTCCGGACATGATGAAGTAGTGCCAGCCGTTCTGGTAACCTTCTGATGTGTCTTTGGGTTCGGCGGTTACGGTCGCTTTACCGAAAGCGTCA
This sequence comes from Candidatus Zixiibacteriota bacterium, assembly GCA_014728145.1. NCBI lineage: Bacteria > Pseudomonadati > Candidatus Zixiibacteriota > Candidatus Zixiibacteriota bacterium. The sequence goes on from WJMC01000175.1 coordinate 9,984, forward strand.
TCTGAGCTGGGTGGCTCGAACCCGTCCCAGTTTTCAAAACCCTGCAGAACAGAAGTAAGGATCAGGTCCATATCCTGCTGAACCTGGGCCTGCAGATCGGTCTGCGATATCGGCTGGACGCCGTTATCATCATCGTCGGAACTCGAACAGGCAAAGACCGAAAAGAGTGCCAGCGAGGCGGACATAAAAAGCGCAATAAACAGTTTCCTTTTCATTTACTCCTCCATGGTTATAAAAGGGGTTAGTAATCAGTTCTTTCGGGGACAAAAATATTTTCAGACGCTACCGCTGTCAACTACAAAATTTTATTTCTGGGCCAGCTGATAGATATTTCCATCCTGATCGATTTCCCATACCTGAATGCCTTTGGCGGTCGCGGTAAAACCGTCAGGTGTCAGCTCAACCAGGTAGCGGTACTTTCCCCCGGCCGGCATGATCATACCGATCTCCTCCAGGTCAGTGGAGTAGACCTGATGTTCAGCGTAGAACTCCTGCTGTTTGATGTAGATTTGTTTGAGCATCTCCTGCGCCTCGGCAGAATACACCGTTTCCGGAAGACTTACACCGGAGTGGCTGTCTTCGGCTTCCTGATCGGAATTACCCGAACATCCAGCAATCAAAGCCGCTGCCAGTATAAGTATGAAAAACGGCAGTTTCCCTGATGATATAATGATCATCGTTGCCTTCCTTGTTATTTATACCTGTCTTAAGTAATTCGGTGTTTATAATTCAGCCCCGGCAGAATATCACAGATTCATGTCAAATAGCGCTAAATTTCCCGGGTTGCAAATTAAGGTTGCCATAAATCCAAAAAAATGCGATTTTTTCCCTATACATTGAATAATCGGCCGATTGCGGAGTAATCTTGATGAAAACTGGTGAATTCGAAGTGTCCGATGAGAAGCTTTTGATGATGGTAAAGGCCGGTGATAAGGATGCTTTCAGACATTTGGTCGAAAGGTACAAGAAAAAAGCTTATTACCTGGCGCTCAAGCTGGTTGGTGACCCGGCCGACGCCATGGATATCTCGCAGGAAGCGTTTATACGGGTCTACAACGCCCGCAAACGCTACGACCAGGACAGGTCGTTTTTCAGCTGGTTTTACACGATTATTGCCAATCTCTGCAAGAACCACCTCAAGAAACTCAGGGTTCGGGCGGATTATAAGAGATCCACTCAGGATGAAGCCCGGGCTGGAAGCGGTGAACGTGCTCTTTCCCCCGATCTTCTGGTGGAAGCTGATGAAACCCGCGAGCAGGTCTGGGAAGCGATCGAGAAATTATCTTTCGAACACAGGGAAATCATCGTCCTCAGGCATTTCGAGGATATGTCATACGAGGAAATTGCTGAATCTCTTGGTATTCCGGTAGGGAGCGTGATGAGCCGGTTGTACTACGCCCGTAAGAAGATGAAAGAGGAGCTGGGTATATTGTATGGATGAAGACCGCAAAAAAGAGCTTCTGATGAAGGCTGTCGACGGGCTGGCGAGCGAAGAGGAACTGGCCGAGCTTAAGCAGGCGGCAGGTTCCGATCCTGCTCTGGCGGATGAGTTCAGGGCGTTTACGAAGATAAAGGAGGTAACAGACTCAATTATGTTTAAGGATCTTCCTGACAGCCACTGGGAGGGTTACTGGACAAATGTCTATAACCGCCTGGAGCGCGGTATCGGCTGGGTACTGATGTCGATCGGCGCGATTATATTATTATGTTACGGAGCCTACCAGCTTTTCGAGGGTGTCTTCACCTCGTCTGAGATCAGCCTGGTTATCAAGATCGGTGTCGCAGTCGGCGGAGCCGGCCTGATTATTTTGCTGATCTCGATCGTGCGGGAGGTGATTTTCGCCCGTAAGAAAGAACGCTATAAGGAGGTCAAGCTTTGATAATAACCACATCAGATGATATCCCGGGCAAAAAGATTCTGAAGACGATCGGGATCGTACGCGGAAACACTATCCGATGCCGTCATCTCGGCCATGATATCGTAGCCCAGATTCGCAACATGGTCGGTGGTGAGGTCTCGGATTACACCAAGATGATTGCCGAAGCGCGCGAACAGGCGCTCGATCGTCTTCAGTCGGAAGCGATGTCACAGGGAGCTAACGCCGTGATCGCATTGCGTTTTTCGACCAGCTATATTATGGCCGGGGCCGCTGAACTTCTGGCATACGGTACCGCGGTTGTGGTCGAGGATTGACCAGCGTTACTCGCAAACGAATCCGATTTTTTGCACTCACTGTTTCTGGAATAAATTTTTCGCAACATTTTCAGTTTCAGACGGTCTTTTTAAATGACTGATTGTATAAGCAAATAGATAGAGGAGGGAGCGGACCATGAAACTATCTATCCCTGCCGCGTTTTTTATCATACTCTCGTTTTGCGCATTCGCCTGCGAGGGCGGTGAAAAAACCGAGTTATCCCATTCGGTCGCTATCGCCGATACACTCGAGGGGGAAGCCTATGAAGAGATCAGGGTAAGCAGTACCGCCTTCATCCACGAAGGCATGATACCCGTTCGTTATACCTGTGACGGCGAGGACAGCGCCCCGGAGTTACTCTGGAAAAACCTGCCCGACAGCACCGAATCGCTGGCATTGATCTGCGATGATCCTGACGCACCCGGCGGTACCTGGGTACACTGGGTCGTATACAATATCTCGCCTGCTGATACATCCCTGAGCATGATTGAGGCGGACTCGTCCAGCGAATTTGTCCGTGGAGAAAACAGCTGGGGTAAACTGGGCTATGGCGGTCCATGTCCCCCTTCGGGAACTCATCGCTATTTCTTCCAGCTCTACGCTCTCGACTGTGAACTCGAACTCGAGGAAGGAGCCACCAGGCAGGAAGTCCAGAAGGCAATGAAGGGCCATGTTCTCGGCTATGGCGAAATTATGGGGAAATATCATCGCCAGAACTGATTTGCCTGATTTTAATTGACAGCCTGAACCTGAGCGATTAACATATAATAAATCAGGATTTTGCCCCCGTGGTGTAATGGATAACGCACCGGCCTCCGGAGCCGGCAATCCCAGTTCGATCCTGGGCGGGGGTATTTTTTGTGAGTTCGATCTTTTTATTCTATCTTATCTTAGTTTCATTCAAATTCCCGCTCAATAAACATCAAAGTCAAATATATCTCTGCCGATATCTATAATTGAGGACTTGGAACCTGAGCTAACTGTTTTTGTAGACATGAGTTTTATGCCCGATTAATTTTGTCAATAAATAAGGAGTCTGTATGAATGAATATATCTGGCCGATTTCATTCGGCCTCACATTCGTTGTTCTGGGGGTAGTGTTCCTGCTCTTATTCCGGCGAGCATTATTCTCGGGGCCGGGAAAGAAAGCTATCGCCAACAATATCGAGCTCCCCCCTACTAACGCCCAGAATGTCGAGAACAAGGAAGCCTGGCTGGCGAGGTCAGCCAGAATGTTCGATTATGAATCGCTCAAAAGCTATGAGCAGGCTGTTCGCAAGGATCTTTTGAGCAAGAAAATAGAAAGCGACGCCCGTAAAATCGAGTACTTGATTGAACACCTGGCAGTAGCCATTCTGGCCAAAGATTTCGAGTATCTCAACAGCGTCCTCTACGGGAGCCAGGTCGGTCTTTTGGAACATCTCAATTCCAATACCGACGGCGACACCTATGATAATATCAAACCTTTTTATGAAATGGGAGCTTCACGCTATCCTGCGGTTTACCGGGATTACAGTTTTGATCAATACATGAATTTTTTGGAGAAATCTCAGCTTGTAAAAGCTGAGGACAAACGTTATTATATCACAGACATGGGACGCGATTACCTGAGCTTTCTGGTTAAGCTCAGGAGGAAAAAACCACGGTTCTAACACACCGATCACGTAGTTTACACTCAACCTGTGACCGGGAGGGTTGCAATGGGAAAATGCAATAATCTGATTCTGCACTGTATGGATTTCCGTATCCAGGAAATTCTTGAGGCCTGGATTCATCGCTATGGTTTAACCGGAAATGTCGACCGGATTTCGATTGGCGGCCCCTGCAAGGACCACGAGACCGCCTTGCGTTATATCCGGATCTGTATCGAAAAGCATGGAGTTAAGAACGTGTTTATTTCCCAGCATGAGGATTGTGCCGGCTATGGCGGTCATGATGCATTCCCTTCGCTCGAGGCGGAACATGAAAAGATCCTGGGCGATATGAGAAGCCTGCGGGATACAATCAAAAGCGAGTATTCCGATGTTGAAGTCACAATGCTTCTAGTCAAAGAAGCTGACGGCAAATGGAAAATCGAGGAAGTTAAGGGGTAGAAACCGAAATGTCGGCGATCGATTATGATAGAGAATACAGCCGGATTCCGGACTATTTCGGTTCGGAACCGGAGGAACTTCTCACCCAGCACGTGCACCTGATTGACGATTCTCTTCCGGTGCTCGACATCGGTGCCGGACAGGGTCGCCACAGTTTCTACCTGGCCTGCCGAAATTACAGGGTTATCGCGATTGACCCCTCGCAGGTAGCAGTGGATGGAATCAACCGGATAGTCGAAAAAGAGAAACTTCCGATCGATGCTAAAGCGTTGACATTCGAAGATCTCTATACTGACCCGGAAAGTTTCAGCGCGGTCGTAGTCTGCGGATTGATCCAGATGATTGACTGGGACAAGATCAAACTCCTGATAAAGCGAATCGACAACTGGCTTGCCCCCGGCGGGTATTTGTTCATTACTGCCTGGACAATAGCCGACAGTTCCTATGAAATCCACCAGATAAAATCCAAACCGATCGGCAAAAACTCATTTCGAACCCCCGCGGGACAGGTCTGTACATTTTTGGAGAAAAACGAACTCAAGAGCATCTTCTCCGCTTACGAGCCTGTCTACTACCATGAGGGCTGGGGCAAGTGGCATACCCATGGAGACGGCGACCCGGAACGTCATGCCCGTGCCGAAGGCGTTTTCAGGAAAGCGTAGAATCCCCCCTAAAATAGATTGCCAATACCTGCGCAATTATTTACTTTCCCGAAAGCCACACACACACGATGATGGCGAAAGCGGGAATTAGTTTGTGAATATCAGAGAACATCCGACAGGCTTCTGGTTCATTTTCTGGGGCGAGTACGCCGAACGGGCCAGCTTTTACGGTATGAAAGCCCTGCTGGTACTGTACATGATCGACAAGCTGGGTTACTCGGATGCTGATAGCGCAACTGTCGCTTCGATCTTTACGGCGTCATGTTATATCGCGCCGATCATCGGCGGTTATGTCGCTGACCGCTGGCTGGGCAAGTTCAGGACGATTATATACTTCGCGATTCCCTACATAATGGGACATATCATCCTGGGCTCGTTCGAGACGAGTACCGGTCTGTATGTCGCCCTGGCATTGCTGGCGGGCGGTTCCGGCAGTGTCAAACCGAATATCAGCACGCTGATGGGATTGATGTACGAACAGGCGGGAAAATCCCATCTTCTGTCCCAGGCCTTTTCGTTTTTCTATATGGCCATAAATATCGGGGCCGCTTCCACTATGCTGACTCTGCCGTTTATCAGAGATCATTACGGATACTCCGCCGCGTTTATGGCGCCGACTGTGTTGATGGTGGTATCATTGGGAATATTCTACCTCGGGAAACGTCATTACCCGGTTGAGGATGTCAAGTCTCAATATGAGAAGCCACGTGCGAGCGCTCAAAAATCGGAGGACCGGAGAATTACCTGGCGGATTATGGGATTGTTCGCATTGATTGTTTTCTTCTGGTCAGTGTTCGACCAGGCTTATTCGACATGGACTCTCTTCGCTCGCGACTATTTGATCCTGGACACTTTTTTGGGCACTATTCCACCCGATGCCATCCAGGGTCTAAATCCTGTCCTGATTGTAATCCTGACCCCGTTTTTTGCCTGGCTCTGGTCTAAAACGGACAAAAGTGAGAAGGTCCGGCTGTCGTCACCGAAAAAGATGCTGATCGGCTTTGTGCTGGTGATATTCTGTATGGCGCTTATGACTGTGGCCGGATTTGTGGCTGTCGAGAACAAAGTTTCGATTTTATGGGAGGTGTTCGCCTATATCCTGATGACTTCGGCGGAGCTGTGCATCTCCGTGATCGGACTGCAACTGGCGTTCGAGGAGGCACCCAACCATATGAAATCGAGGATTACCGCCCTGTGGTGGACGACGGTCTTTTTCGGCAATATCCTGGCCGGTTTGTTCGCGCGGGTATATACCGCGATCAAGCCCGGTGAATACTTTGGCCTGATGACGATCATGATAATCATCGTGACTATTGGATTTTATTTCGTCGGTAAAAGATTTGAAAAGCCACGTCAGGCGGAAGTCGATACGCAGTCATTAAAAAGTTAAGGTCGGATCAAACGTTTTCTTTTGTCTTCTGCGGTTTGTATTTTTTGAGTGAATCTTCGAGATCTATGATCAGGGTTTTTTCATGATAGAGTGTGGTCTTGAAGGACTTTACCTGCTTGAGTTCCTGCAGGGTGCCTGTGATACTGTTGACACCGTTCTGGATAGCGATCAGTGAATTGCTCAGTACCTTGTTGTGGTCCTCGAGGTCTCCCTTGTTGAGAGCCATTTCGATCAACTGCGACCTGCCCAGAATCGAGGCGCAGGCATTGTTGAAGTAATGCGAGAAAGTCGCCACAACCGTATGCAGTATCTCTACCGCGAGCCTGTCAAATTCCAGCCTCTGTTCGAAATCAGTTTCGGTTTTGATGCTGTTCAAGAGATCTTCAACTTCACGGTACAGCTCGAATATTCGCAGGTTGGCCTCGGCCAGAAGTTCTACTGATGAGCCGACATCGACTTCCAGAAACGCCGCAGACTCGAGGAACCTGGGAACTATGTCGGTCTCAATCTCGGACATATCATTGTTGCTAATCCCCAGGTTTTTCATGAGGATGTTGCGGTTATCGAATTCTATTCCCTCCAGCACACCCCGGAAATCAAACTGGTTTTTTGCGGTTTTTTCTGCCAGGTTGATAATCTCCGGAATCTTCTGGTCCTTCGAAGCTTCCTTGAGTTCAAATGTATCGTGATGTTGCATAACTGAAATAGCGTAAACCTGGGGCAGATTCCATTTCGATAAGACATACGATCCAACCCGGTTATGAGTGGTGCCGAAAGCCATTTCCTCCAGCTTCAACAAGTCTTCTCCACGCTGGCTCACCCCTTCCCAGATATGGGCGTATTCACGCGGATAGAGAGTGTCCAGAACGAGTATTCCGATATCGTGGAACAGCCCGGCGATATAGGCTTCCTCGGAATACTTGGGGTGAACTCGTTCGGCCAGGAGTTCTGAGGTTACGGCGACTTCGATGGAATGCTTCCAGAAATCCTTTTTGGGCAGTTCGGTGTTGAGCCCTGTAATAAAATCACAGATCGCCATCGAAAGCGCGATGGAACGGATAGTCCGCGCCCCGAGAGTCATGACAGCATCGCGAATCGAGGAGACCTTTAACTGCCGGCCATAGGCGGCCGAATTGGCGGCACTCAAAACCCGCGCCGTCAGGGGCACATCCTTGAGAATTATCCTGGCCAGCTCATCTAAAGGAGACTCCTGATCCTCTATGACGCGCAGTATCTCCGCCAGAACTTCCGGCAGTGTAGCCAGGTTCTCCAGCTCTTCTAACCGTTTAAATACCTGTTTTTCTTTCATATCAATACATTGAATTTATCGGCAAATTGTCAGGTAAAATGAAGTACTATTGTAACTTTGCCGCTTTTCTGCGGATTCTGGCCAGTCTTTTCGCAAATCGTTCTGTCCAAACCTGATAGCTATCGGCTGTTGCGATCTGAGACATCTGGTAAATGACTTCGTTGGCGCGTTTGCAGACTGCCTCGGCCTGTTTGAGATCACGAGTGCGGTGTTCATGGTATTTGGCCAGCTCCTCGAGAGCCTGGTAAAAGCTCGGATTATAGGCTTCAGTCAACATCTGCCAGTAGCTCAGGGCGGCCTCGAAATCGCCCATCCGTTTGGCTAAAAGCGAAGCTTCGAAGATATTGCGAAAGTGGTAGCTGTTGTCAACGGCTTCGGATTTGCTGAAATTGGTCATGGCCCGGCTGAAATCCCGCCGCTTGAGATAAAACTTCCCCAGCGCCCAGCTGTCCTGTTCGGACAACTTATCAGCCCGTTCGGCCTTCTCGACAAATTTGTTCAACTCGACCAGGACACCCAAAGTGGAAAGAATATCCCATTGATTGTGAATTACGACCTGGTAAACGCTGTCGGGATTGCCGTCGCGCAGGTAATCGAAATATATCTGCGGAATTTGCTCCGAGGGGACATCGTTTAAGCGCTCGAAACCGAGCAGGCTGGATTCCGCCGTCTTGAGTGTGCAGTCAGGCAGTTTCAGACGGAAAAACCTTCTCAGTGTGAAAATTATATCGAGATGGTCGCGTGCAAAGAATTCCGAACCTGTTCGCTGGATGAGAAAACGATTGGTCAAAAGCGGGAGGTCAAACGCCCGCCCGTTGAATGAAACTAACACCTTGCCGGGGAGATCATCAAAGAGATGCTCCAGAAAACCAAGTTCTTCGCAATAATCGGGCAGAAAATGCTGACGGACGATGAAGCTGTCATCCTCGAAGTATCCCAGTCCGACCAGAAATGGTACAGTTCCGA
>WJMC01000176.1 GCA_014728145.1 Candidatus Zixiibacteriota bacterium
GCGGCCTGTTCAAACAACTGCGCCAGGTTTTCACCCCAGGCAGAAAAGGCGCAGTCCGAAGGAGCGATCTCTTCATCAAAGCAATAGCCCCTGCTCACTGCTTTTCCTTCTTTTTTCGCTGTTGCTTGTAAAAAACCGCCAGGCCGATCAGAAATCCAATCAACGCTGAAATCAGGATCAGTACAGCCTGTGAGGTCTCGAGCTTGAAAAACAGAAAGTGTACGTAAGCCGGCGCACTGTTGGCAACCAGGAACAATACGAGATAGATCAAAAGAATCAGGATGATAATATATTTGGCGTTCATCGTCCTCCCTCGATAAAAATTGCATTGCCTACAACTATCGCAACAAAAAAAGCGGGCCGATGTTCAGCCCGCTCGAGAGTATCTTTTCGCTCTAATAAAGTTCGATACAATCGACCGGGCAGACCGCAACGCAGTGCGAGTCGCCTTCCTGATCCTCGCACTCATTACATACTTCGGGATCGATAATATATATATCTTCGCCCTCGGAAATCGCAGTCAAGGGACATTCCGGTTCGCATATTCCGCAGGCGGTACATTCAAGCGATATCTTCATAGCCATCTGCGAAGTCCTTCCGAGATGTCACATTATCTGACCACTATACTGAGTGAGAAACATTTTATTAAACGATTAATTTATCTGTTTCGGCCCGCAGAACGATCATTCTTTTTTATCCGCAACCATGATTTCCTTGAGCTTATAAATTAAATTTTGCTTTGGGAAATCGACCATTACGACCCGCCTGTCGGGAGTGACATAGTAATATTCATCGGTGCGCAAACTGAAATAAGAATGGCATTTAATCGAATCTTCCATGATCACGAGGGTCGTATCCGGATGACGAGCCATCTTCATTACCACGCGTTTTTTCAAATACGGAATCATGACCTTGAAGACCAGTGTATCGACGGTCATATTTTTCACATGGGAGAATGCCACGTTCCAGTGCGGTATAGTCTGCCGGTCACAGAGAACGCTCTCAGGAGAATAACTGACCCGAAAACGGGCCTCTCCCGTGTCCGAGAATTCCTTGAATAGAAACTCCCCCATGCCATGTACGCCTTCCATTGAACGTTCGTCTCCCTTTTCGACATAGTTGACTTCGTAATACACCGGTCTGCCTTCATCGGAGGTGTACATCTGAGAGGAAACCGAGTAATCACTGGTCAAATTGAGCACGCTGATATCAGTACGGCAGTCAATCAGGTACCTACTTCCGACCGTGCCATGTTTGACCTTGCCGACAAACTCACCGACAGCAGAGCCGATCGTGCGACCGGCAAATGTGACTTCATAGATGAGACGTTCACCAGGTTTCCAGTAATTGGCGAGGTCGTCCTGCTTTTCCGCGTCAGCCCGTACAGCGAGGCTCATAATTACAGCCAGGCAGAAAAAGATGTTGATGAAATTTCGAGATATACTTTGAGTACGCATATAAACCTAATCCAGCTTGAGAGTTCTTTTTCGGTTATACAACTTTATCGACCACCAGTCCCACAGAAAGCAATAATCCATAAAGTAAATGTATCTTGATTGTGGCGGCGTTGGCCGGAAGTAATTCGTTGATTCTATCGTAATTGGCCATGAGCGTTTTTGTAGCGTTGATTGCCAGAGGAAGCGTCAAAAAGACTACCAGCGTGTATATCGGGATCATATTGAAAAGTACAGCGATCAGTGTGGCGAGATAGCTACCATATATCAAAAACAAATATCCGCCGATCGCGTTTTTCTTGCCAAGCCTGACCACCCAGTGACGCTTTTTGACCTCACGATCGGCCTCGTAATCAGGGTACTGATTGATGTAGACCACGGCCGCGATCAGAAATGATATCGGCAATGATACGATCACCGGCATCCAGCTAACCAGGCCGGTCTGGACATAGTAACTGCCCAGAACTGCCAGCGCACCGAAATTTGCGCCAATAAACAGTTCTCCCCAGCCCCGGTAACCTAGTTTTACGGGAGTAGCCGTGTACAGGAACCCGGACAGAAATCCGATCAGCGCCAGAAGCGGGATTGTCCATTCATTGCCATAGGTACTGCGAACCGCAATCCAGATATAAACTCCACATACAGCCGCGAGTCCAAAAGTGACCATTCCTCCGACAAATACCTCGCGCGCGCTCATGATATTATCCTGGATCACACGTGAACCACCCGAAAACGGAGTGGGAGTTTTGTTGATATCGTCATCGGTAGTCTTGTGATCGTAATAATCATTGATCAGGTTGGTGCCCATCTGCGCGAAACTGACCCCCAGCAGGGTTACCAGAAAGAGTATAAAATCAAAGCTCCCGGTTTTCTGCCAGGCCAGAGCGCATCCAAAAATCACCGGAACAGCAGAAGCAGTCAGAAATGGTAATCTGACACCGATCATCCATTTTTTTAAAAAGTTCATTTTTCACTCCGAACATTTTGTTACGCTTCGTTAGATGCTAAAACATTTATCCATAATTGCAAGTTCTTTTTTATCCTGCCAGATCGTCATCATTTTTGCGATAGGGATCTTCCTGCTTCGATTTTCTTCCCCCCCGTCTGCCGGTCAGGTAAACTATCAGGATCGATAGTTCGTACAAGAGGTAAACCGGTACAGTCAGGGCTACCTGAGAAAATATATCCGGGGGAGTTATGACAGCCGACAGCATCAGAATCGAGACAACCGCATAGCGCCTGCCACGCGACAGCATGGTATGAGTCAGGATCCCGATCCGCCCCAGAAAATATGCCACTATCGGCAGTTCGAACACGATCGCGAAAGCCAGCGCCAGACGCACCACGAATGCGAAATACTCGGAAATTGAAATCAAAGGTTCGACGTTTTCCGAACCGAACTGCATCAAAAAATGAAGCGCCAGCGGGACAACATAAAACAGGCAGAAAGCGGCTCCACCATAGAAGAAAACAATCGAAGATATAACGATTGGAAAAACCACCCTTGACTCTGTCTCATATAGCCCCGGCAATACAAACATCCAGAGTTGATACAGAATCACAGGTGCCGCGGCGGCCACACCGACCGCCAGCGAGACCTTGACCTGGGCCATAAAAGCCTCGGTCGGGGCCATGTAGTAAACCTTTGGAAGAGGGCTTGCCAGAAACGAAATCAGTTTGTCAGAAAACACGAAGGCGGCGATGGTAAACAAGATCACCGTGGCCAGCGACTTGATCAAGCGTATACGCAGTTCCTCGAGATGGTCGAGGAAGGGCATGTCTGCAAGAAAGTTTTGACTCACTTTTCGCGCTCATCGATCAGGTTCTTGAGTTCCTCAAAGAATTCGGTCTTATCCTTGAACTTGCGATAGACCGAAGCGAAGCGGACATAAGCCACCTCGTCCAGGTCGCGAAGCCTGCGCATTACCATCTCGCCAATCGTTTCAGAGGTAACTTCGTTAGTTCCCATGCCGAAGAGGTCGCCCTCAATGTTATATACCAGCTCATCTATATCTTTAGCTGAAACCGGCCTCTTATTGGTAGCAAGCTCGATACCATTACGGAGCTTGTCACGGCTGTATGGCTCACGTGTTTTATCGGCCTTGATGACATAAAAGGCCTGGTTTTCGATGTATTCATAAGTAGTGTAACGACGGTTGCAGGACAGGCATTCCCGGCGCCTGCGGATCGCATTGCCTTCATGGACCATACGTGAATCGACGACCTTATCCTCCATGTGACCGCAGAACGGGCATCTCATGGAAGTTCCTCCCCCTCGAATTCGGTGATCTCAACCAACTGGGAAGAGTCCATATATTCGACTTCGATTTCAGCTTCATCGAGGAGAGTACGCGACAACTCATCGGGATAACCTTCCAGGCAGATGATCCTCACGATGCCTGAATTAATGATTATCTTTGAGCACATCACGCAGGGAAATGTGGTACAATAAATTGTAGCGCCTTCGATCGAGACACCGGATACAGCGGCCTGGATAACAGCGTTTTGTTCGGCGTGGATCGCCCGGCAGAGCTCATGCCGTTCGCCGGATTTGATCTTCAGCTGTTCGCGCAGGCATCCAATTTCGAGGCAGTGCGCCAGGTTGCGCGGAGCGCCGTTATAGCCGGTCGAAAGCACGCGCCTGTTTTTAACCAGGACGGCGCCGACTTTTCTTCTAAGGCAGGTCGACCGCAATGATGCCAGCCTGGCAATCGACATAAAGTACTGATCCCATCCGGGACGACAATCCTGATCAGGCATAGTTCACCGCCACCTGCTGTCCGCTTTCCGCGCCCATTTTCCTCCTGAAACTGCCCCGGTTAACTGCCAGCTCGAGATAACCGGAACTGCCGAAATAAGCCATCGCCGTACCATTATCGGAATCCGAAAAAGTTGTCACGATGTGACCGATTTCATGGCTGTTGTAATATACAATCGGAAGCTGGCTGGCCTCGAACTGCATCAAATTCTCCAGGGTGATATTTGTAATCGCGTTGCCGAAACGATCGAAGTAAAGGATCTCGCCCACCAGTGTCTCGCTTTCCGCCCTGACCGAAGGAATGTCGAGTTTTTCGATTCCGGTCTGGGTCGGCCCGAATTGCGTCACCTCCACCCCGAGCGCGGAGTAGGCCGCCACCGGAGCCATCTTGTCACGCCCCTCAAATGTGGCCGAGGGTTCATTAAAAAAATACTGATAGTTTTCGACAGCCACGACATTGCGCACATCCAGGTCATTGACCGTCAACCACAAAAGACCGTTGTCCGGAGCAATAAACACACCTCGTGTAGTCTCGACCGCGACCACCTTTCTATCGGATCCAACCCCGGGATCGACCACGCTCAAAAACGTAGTTTCGGAAGGCATGAATTCAGCAGTGCGCTGGAGCATAAGAGATGCCTGGAGCACATTCTGGGGCTCGATTTGATGAGTTACATCAATGATCTCGATTTCCGAATTTATTGAGAGGATGACTCCCTTGACCTCCGCCACATAGCTGTCGGAAAGGCCGAAATCACTTAAAAAAGCAACTATCGGAGTAGAACTCATAGCTCTGCCTTTTCCAGATCGAGAAGATTCAGACCGGTTTCAGGATCTTTGGTTCTGAGAATCTTGTCCTTAAATGCTGTGATATGGATTTCCACAGTCCCGGATACTTTTCCGCTCCAGAGATGACCGGCAACGGCCCGGAAATGTTCATCCGAAAGAGTGATGTGCACATGAGCGATCGGACTGCCGTCTTTTAGCCAGGCGATATTGCCGGTTAGGTTAGTGACCTCGTACTCGCCCTTGAACTCCTTGTCCTTATACTCTCCCTTAACCGCGTCGAAATATCCCAGCTTGAGCTCTTCGCAAGCGCCGAGACCAACCATAAAACCGCTCTTAATGTCAAATTTACGAATGAATTCCAGAAGGGAAGTCATCACTTCCTCTCCTCTTTCAAGACGCAAAAGATAGCCATTTTCGACCTTTTTGTACAGCATCAGCCCTCCTTTTTACCAGCGCATTCTTCTGATAGTTTCATCCACTTCAGGTAAGAATCGCTACCGCCGGCAATCGGCACCATCAGGATCTCAGGTTCTTCGTAGCTGTTGACTTCCCGGATTTCATCTTCGAGCGCCTGGTAATTCCTGCGAAGCGCCTTAATCATTACCATTACCTCGTACGCTTCTTCTTTGCGATCATTCCAGCAGTAATGCGAAGTTACCCCGGGAAAGATCGAAACGCAGGCGGCCAGCCTTTTTTTGATGAGTACCTCGGCGATTTTATTAGCTTCGATCTGTGAGCCGGCAGAAGTGAATACAAGTATGAACTCGGAGTTATCCATTGCCATTCCCCAATCTGGTCATTTTTTGATTTTCCTTCCCAGCACCTTTTCGACATCTTCAACCTTGCCGCGAATCCTGCCAGTAGCTCCTTTGCGGTCGTCTATGGTGATCCGGGTCATGACGCGGTCGAAATCATCCGCCAGAAGCATATGGCATTTTTTGACCAGGTCCATAACCTCATCCCAGTCACCTTCAACCAGAGTGCCCAGCGCATGGGTCTCATATGGCAGGCCGGATTTATCAATCAGGTCGATTACTTTTGAAACTGTTTCAGCATAAGATTTTTCACCTGCGGGAAAAGTCGAAAATTCGAGTAACATAATTTAGCTCCTCAGTCTTCGAGCCGACCCTGGTAAAGCGGAAACTTCTGGCAGAGATCAGCCACGTCCTGGCGAACCTCGGCATAGACAGTTTCGTTTTTCCGATTATTAATCACCCGGTCGATCAACTCGGCTATTTTAACCATTTCCGGTTCCTTCATTCCGCGCGAAGTCACTGCCGGGGTACCGATCCGAATACCGGAAGTCACAAACGGCTTGGCCGGATCGAACGGTACCGTGTTCTTGTTGACGGTGATATTACACTTATCCAGAGATTTCTCGACTCGTTTACCATTCAATTTTTCGTCATCGATAAACGACAACAGCATCAGGTGATTATCTGTTCCGCCCGACACCAGTTTGCGTCCCAGGTCGATGAATTTCTCAGCCATCGCCTTGGCGTTGTTGACGATTTGCTTTTGATAGCTTTTGAACTCAGGACGGGCGGCCTCCTTGAAGGCCACCGCTTTGGCCGCAATCACGTGCATCAGGGGACCTCCCTGGATACCCGGCATAACCGTGCGATCCAGATCAGCGGCATACTTTTCCCTGCACAGAATCATACCGCCTCGAGGCCCGCGGAGTGTCTTATGGGTTGTGGTGGTCACGAAGTCAGCATGAGGTACCGGAGAGGGATGCAGTCCGGACACAACCAATCCGGCGATATGGGCCATATCGACCATCAGGGTCGCACCGACAGAATCGGCGATCTCACGGAACTTCTTGAAATCGATGACACGCGGATAAGCCGAAGCGCCGGCAACGATCATCTTCGGCTTGTGCTCATCGGCCAGCTTTGCCAGATTGTCGTAATCGATCTGCTCGGTTTCTTTGTCGACCGTATAGCCGATAACATTGTAAAATATTCCCGAGAAGTTGACCGGATGACCGTGGGTCAGATGTCCCCCGCAGGAAAGATCCATACCCAGAATAGTATCGCCCGGTTTCAGCATAGCGAAGTAGACCGCCATGTTTGCCTGCGAACCGGAATGGGGCTGGACATTGGCATGTTCTGCTCCAAACAGCTCTTTGGCACGGTCACGGGCCAGGTCTTCTGCTATGTCGACATATTCACAACCACCATAATAGCGCTTGCCGGGGTAGCCCTCGGCATATTTATTGGTCATCACACCGCCCTGTGCCTCCAATATGGCGGCGGACACGAAATTCTCGGATGCAATCAATTCGATTTTTTCATTCTGGCGTATCGTCTCACTGTAAATCGCCTCGTATATCTCAGGATCGACCTGTTTCAAAAAACTCATCTCGGGCTCCCTTCGCCTGTATCAAAAACGATATTTTACGACTAAAACTCAGCCTAAAATTATAATCACAGCGGAGTTAAAAATCAAGCTGATTAATCTCCACTTTCGTCGCTGTAACTTATACGAAACCGCCCTCAGACAAATATCGGTTCATGGTAACGAATTACCAAAATAAACGCATATAACCTATAAATTAATGCTGATATATTCGATAATATATACAGGGAAGAAAAGGGTGCCTTTTATGCAAAAAGCGATAATCAAAGAATGTCCCGGATGCGGGGCTCAGATGAGTGCCAGGGAAATCATAGAAAAACCTGAGATCAAACTGTTGGGTATGTCATTCGGGCCGGACAACAGCCCGGAAATGGCATACTACTTTTTTCAGCATGAGGTTGAGAACTGCCAGTCCAGTTTTTTGGTACCGGTTATCGACATGATCGATTTTATTGAAGAACCGATCCAAAAAAATATTCTGGCTCTCAGTAACTCCTGTGAGCGCCATTGTGTTAATATAAATGACCTGCGCGAATGCAGGCAAAGTTGCTACTATGCTTCCTTCAGACGATTTCTGATCAGGATGGTCCAGATCAAAAGACGAAATCTCAGCCTGCTCGACAAGGTCAGCACCTGAGACTAACAATTCTTCAATCTGAGGACAGGCTTAGATCAAAGAGACTCTTTGTAAAAACGCCGTTGTTTCCTGACTTCCTGGACAAAAGCACCAGGAAGATTATCGCCAATCAGTTAGGATAATCGTTCGCGAATCGCATAATTAGACCGTTGATGAATTTCTGCTAACTCAGGAGTGTCGATTCTACCCCTGAACCCCTTGACTAATTGTTCATCCTCCTCATCTGTCCAGCGTTTTCCTGAATTCTTATGATAATACTTTCTCCTTGCTCGTTATTCCTCTAACTTAATTACATCCTTCAAGCTTCCTCTGCCTTCGATAACGCCCTGATTATATCCGGATAGTTGAAAATGTCATTTTGTTCAAGCCGTTCGCCTGTTGATGGATCGGCGCCGTCAGCAAGCGCGTGTACGACCTCAAGTGCTTTGGCATAATCCATATACCCAATCCTCCTTTTCTCAGATTCGCAGGCAACATAAAAAAACCACTGACACCCTGCGTCAGCGGTTTTATACTTTTTCGTATTTTTTTCTTCAGCAGTCCGGCTGACCGTTCCCATCGGGATCGCAGGGAAGATTGCCGTTCTTGAACACGTAATTCAGGCAGTAGATGACATCCACGAGGCTTACGGCATCATCACAATTCATGTCCGCGATCTTTACCGGATCGGGCGGTTGACCACCACTGAATATGTATGCAATCAAGTAGGATGCGTCACTGATACTGACCATGTCATCTCCATTGGCATCACCGCAGACATTGTATTTTTTTGTCCATTTCGCCAGAAACGATGCGGTTTTGTCGCCCGCGCGAGAAAACCGTCCTCCGGCGCACAAAAATCC
The DNA here is from genome assembly GCA_014728145.1 of Candidatus Zixiibacteriota bacterium. Lineage (NCBI taxonomy): Bacteria > Pseudomonadati > Candidatus Zixiibacteriota > Candidatus Zixiibacteriota bacterium. The sequence continues at coordinate 8,842 of WJMC01000176.1, forward strand.
ATCGTAAAATGAAAGCGAGTAACATGGTTTATTCAATCCTGAACCGAGAGCTGACCACTCGCCGCCGTCCCAGGCGGCGATATTTCTGGCGTCCTCGCCCCCGGCCGAACTGAACTGACCGCCTACCAGTAACATGCCGTCATAAATGGCCATGGCATAGATTTGGTTGGAAATACCTGCATCCAGTGTACTCCATGATGAGCCATTCCAGGCCGCTATCCGGTTTGCATCTATTCCACCCGCATTGGTAAACCGACCACCCGCAATCAGGTTGTCGTTGTACTCAATCAACACATAGACTGCCTCATTGATTCCGCCCGCCAGCGAATTCCAGGCACTGCCGTCCCAGTAGGTGATATACCTGATCGTGCTGTTGCCTCCGGCCGATGTAAAATCACCACCGGCAAACAGCTTACCACCGTAAACTCGCATAGCATGAACTACGGAATTCATACCGGTGCCGAATCCTGACCAGGATTTACCATCCCAGGCAACGATACAATTCGCATCGATACCGCCGGCAGAGGAAAAGTAACCCCCGATGATCAATCTGTCATCCTGAACGATCAATTCGTAAACGACATCGTCTTCATCATTAAGTTCTGAATCGATACCGCTCCAGGAGTAACCATTCCAGATCGCGATACGATCAGCCTGTAAATCATCGGCAATTGCAAATTCACCTCCTGCCACAAGATAACCCTGGTAGGTCGTCAAGGTGTACACGGCTTCATCGAATCCTGACCCGAGGGGAATCCAGCCGGTATCATCCCAGGCGGCGATATAGTTCGCATCCGTATTACCAGTGGTCACGAACGACCCGGCAATTACCAGCCGGCCGTCATAGATTGTCATTGCGTGTACGAAATTGTTGATCCCGTCGGCAAGACTGGACCATTTTGTGCTGTTCCAGGATGCAACGCAGTCAGCTCCGGTGCTACCTGCTTTTGTAAATTCACCGCCAACGATAAGATTATTGTCGTAGACTGCCAGGGCATAGACCCAGTCGTTAGTGCCTCCATCAAGTGCAGACCATGATGAGCCGTCATATTTAGCTATATAATTCGTGCCGGGAACAGGCATATTGGTGAATTTGCCACCTGCTACCAGATCGCCGTCATGAACCGCAAGGGCGCGAACTTCCCAATCCATTGCACCGGGACTTGACCATTTAGAACCGTTCCAGGAGGCGATATATGAGGCGCAACATCCCCCGGCTGACAGGAACTCTCCACCCGCGATTAACCTGTTATTGTACACCTGTAACGCATAGACGCGGTTATCCATACCCGTATCAAGACCGGACCAGAAATATCCATTCCAGGAGGCGATATAACCGGCCGATGATTTTCCGGCAGTTGTGAATTCCCCCCCGGCAATTAATTGATCATTGTAAACTGCCAGCGCATAAACCCATGAGTTCATGCCGTTTCCCAGAGCCGACCAGGATGAGCCGTCCCAGACCGCAATATTATTGGCGCTCACTCCCCCCGCCAGCGGGAAATATCCTCCTGCTACCAGTTTATTTTGGTAGACAGTCAGGGCATGGACTGAACCGATCAATGAACCATGGACACCCGCCCCCAAAGCGGTCCAGGTATTGCCATCCCAGGCCGCGATGTTTTCGACTGCGACAGACCCGGCGGTTGAGAACAAACCACCGGCAATCAGCTTGCCGTTGTAGACAGCCAACGCGCGCACATCATCGTCAGTACCATCGCCCAAAGCCGACCAGGAAGTACCGTCCCAGGCGGCAATATGGTTCGTGAATGCATTCCCGGCGACATCGAATTTCCCCCCTACCACCAATTTGCCATCGTAAACTACCGCGCAGTAGACCGTACCATTGAGCCCGGGAAGCGTGGAGGACATGCTGTTGTCCCAGAAGCTGTCATCGGCATGACGCGTGTTTATATACTGTTCACTTCTAAACTGAAGACTGTTTATTATACTGGAATCAACATAGATGTCTTGCTTCTCTCGATAGAATTCTCCATTATTGTAACAAGATTTAATTATTTCCATGCCAGGACTGCAATCAGTAATAATAATATCTTCAATTGCAGCACTTTCTGGCTGACTGCAAATGTCGGCATTAAATGTCAACAGAATTGCAATTATGGTACATAATATAATTATCAACATCTTATACTGATCCATTAGAATTCCCCTTATCGGCTCGTACCAATACTCAATACATGTACCTTAATAAAGCAACCTAAGATTGCAAACATTTGAAGCCTGTACCTGATTTTATAACAATATTGAAACCAGGCGCGGTTAATGACAAAACTTTTGTAGTTTTTCGTTCCCGGCCGCCTGTGTCAATGATATTATCTTTGGCACTCCCTCCGGTAAACGGATGGCAGGTACAAAAAAACAAGATGCAACAATAGTAATATAATTAACAGGTTTGTTTTTCAAAGACTATTTTGTTATAATTTCGTTAATTAAATCCACTTTTTGATAGAGCCACCTCGTTTTCAGGGCTGAAAAAGCTTGCCAAACAGCTTAAATTGCATAACTTTGAGGATCATGAAGAAAATACTGATTGCTAACCGAGGTGAAATTGCGGTAAGGGTAATTCGTGCCTGCCGAGAGATGAATGTTTCTAACGTTGCAGTTTTTTCCGATGTCGATTCGGCTGCCATGCATGTCCGGATGGCTGACGAGGCCTATCATATCGGCCCGTCACCCTCATCGCAGAGCTACCTGGTCAAGGAGAAGCTGATCGAGGTGGCCAAACAGTCGGGTGCTGATGGTGTTCATCCCGGCTATGGATTTCTGTCCGAAAATGCTGAATTCGCCAGGATGGTAACTGATGCCGGGCTAACCTGGATCGGACCGCCATCGGAAGCTATCGCCATGATGGGCGACAAACTGACCGCCCGCAAGACAGCTGTCAAAGCTAAAGCACCTGTAGTACCCGGGTTTGAACAGAGCATCACAGATATCGACCAGATCCGCCAGGCGGTGGCCGAAATCGGCTACCCGATCCTGATCAAGGCGGCCGCCGGTGGTGGCGGTAAAGGGATGCGGATTGTGAATTCCGAAAACGAGCTGGCTGAAGCTCTCAGGACTGCGGCCTCCGAGGCCAGGTCGGCTTTTGGTGATGACCGCGTTTATTTCGAGAAATATATCGCCCGGCCCCATCATATCGAGATCCAGATCCTTGGCGATCAGCACGGCAACTACGTCTATTTAGGCGAACGTGAATGCTCGATTCAGAGACGTCACCAGAAAGTTATCGAGGAAGCTCCATCTCCGATCATTGACCAAAAAATGCGGGATAAGATGGGTGAGGCGGCCTTGAAAATCGCCCGTGCCTGCGGGTACTATAATGCCGGTACTGTCGAATTTTTAGTCGACGACGCTTTAAACTTCTATTTTTTGGAAGTCAATACGCGGCTTCAGGTTGAGCATCCGGTTACAGAGCTGATCACCGGCATCGACCTTGTCAAGGAACAGGTCAAGGTCGCGCGCGGTGAGAAACTGGGATTCAGCCAGAAAGATGTCCGTCTGCGTGGTCATGCCATCGAATGCCGTATTTACGCCGAGGACCC
>WJMC01000177.1 GCA_014728145.1 Candidatus Zixiibacteriota bacterium
CCACCGGTCGCCATTGAAGAAATCCGTCAGGATGAAGAATACTGGCAGTATTATCTCGACGGTCTCAAGAGTTTTGGCGAAGGCGATTATGAGCAGGCGATAGAGATGTGGGAGAGAGTGCTCGAGAAATATCCCGGCTCTGAGGACACCAGAGAAAACCTTCGACAAGCTCGTTCCCGCTTGGAAAATCAAAATGAGTGATCTGTAACATAATGGTGCTGAAGCAAAAGAAAAAAGAATATCTGAAAGAATTCGAGGCGAGTGAAGAAACTCTCTCCGATATACGTGAATTCGTGTTGCGGGCCCTAAGCTACACCCGTTTCAGTCAGCGCGAATTGACAGCGGTGCTTCTGGTGATCGAGGAAGCCTGCACCAACGTCATCCGGCACGCGTACCTCTACGGCCCCGGAACGATCAAACTGCAGGTAGTGCTCGAACGACGCAAAGTCAAATTTGATATTATCGATACGGGCCGTAAATTCGATTTCGATACAGCCGGCACTCCTGATCTCGAACGCTACGTCCAGACCAGCCGTAAGGGCGGTCTCGGCCTGTACCTGATTCGTAAAATAATGGATAATGTCGAGTACTATTCATCGGGTGGAGAAAACTGCCTGCATCTCGAAAAAACTCTACCTTCGAAAAACCGATTGATCGATTTCTCATGGCTGTCGGATATTTCGATCCGCAAGAAATTCGCTATCTGGTTGACGACTATCCTGACTGTACTGGTACTTATAATATATTTCTATTTTGACAACCGCACCACCGGCACGCTCAACAACAACTTCATGGTGAAGATGAAGGAAGTTGCTACAACTCTTGCATCTCAGGCTGGCGAGAATATCGTCAACGATGTGGCTGATGCTGAGTTTTACCTGCTGGCCCGAAACTTCCGGCGCGAGCATACCGATGTGCGCTATGTCATTATTACCGGACAGGACGGTACCATCTTGGCCAACAGCGAGGATATCACCAGCGTCTACAGCGATTACAATCTGCCTGATGGAGTCAATGCTAATATATATGACAGGGGGCAGAAGCTCGATCGGGAAGAAGCGGAATTGTACCATTTCATTCAGCCGGTGTTCAAAAAACAACCCGAGCTCGCAAAAGTGCATATCGGTTTCAGTTCCAGGAATCTGCAGGATGAGATCTGGGAAGCGAGGCGAGGAATATTTCTGATTACACTTGCCAGTTACGCGGTCGGTCTGCTGGCTGTTATACTCCTTTCGAACTACTTCGTCAAACCGATTCAGAAACTGACAGATGGCGTCAAGAAGATAGGATCGGGCAATCTGGACATGAAGCTTCCGGTCGAGGGAGCCGACGAGTTCTCGGAAATCGCGCTGGCATTCAACGAGATGACTTCCAAGATCAAACAGGCCCAGAAAAAATTTCTGGAGCAGGAGACGATGCAGAAAGAGCTCCAGGTAGCTCAGGAAATCCAGCATACCCTTTTGCCCAAGCATTTCCCGGATATCGAAGGTTACGATATTTCCACCATCTACAAAGCCGCCAAAGATGTCGGCGGTGACTACTTCGACTTCTTCTGGGTCGACGAAAAGACACTCGGTATCGCAGTTGCCGATGTTTCCGGCAAGGGAGTACCCGGGTCACTTGTGATGACGATGATACGAACCGCGATCCGTCTGGAATCGCGTGGCAACCGCTCGGCAGTCGATATTCTCACCCGGGTCAATCATTTCGTTTCCGACGATGTCAAAAAGGGTATGTTCGTCACGATCTTTTTGGTGGTACTGGATTCGGTCAATCGCCGGATTTCATTCGCATCGGCAGGCCACAACCCGATGGTGCTCTACCGCCATGAGGATGACAAGACTTATTTTCTTAATCCACGGGGTATTCCACTGGGTATCAGCCTGCCGGAAGATGTCGATTTTGCAACCAGCCTCGAGGCGGAGTCAATCCGGCTCAAAAAAGATGATATTCTGATTATTTATACCGACGGTATCACCGAGGCTATGGATCGTCGCCGTGAACAGTTCGGCATGGAACGTTTTTTGAGATTCATAAAGACTTATTATTTCCTGACACCGGAGGAGTTCACCGATAAACTCAAGGAAGAACTCCTCGAGTTCACTCATGGCGCCGCCCAGAATGATGATATCACGCTGGTCGCGATCAAGGAAAAGGTCATGGCCGATGACTACCTGCTCGAACGCAGAAAGAAACTGCTTTCGCTGGTGGCAGACCACGGTATGACGGTCAAGGATGCCTGCATGGAGATGAAAGTTTCCACTTCGACATACTACAAATATAAAAAGCGTTATGAGGTCTACGGTGAAGCCGGCCTGAAGAATAAGATTCCCAGAAGCGACGATGCTCCCCGGCAGATATCTTATGAAGAACGTTCGACCCTGCTCAGGATCATACGTAAGTATCCTGAATACGGCACCAAGCGTTTGAAAGATGAACTGGAGTCGGGGGATTATGGCGATATCAATGTAGATGAGCGCATGCTTTACGACGAACTTGTGCGCCTGCGCCTTAACACGCGTAAACAAAGGCTCGAGTACGCCGCCCGTACCGGTGATGGTTTGAGCGATGAGCAAAAGGAAATCCTCAACAAGGAAGCTGAAAAGTATCAGGCCAAGCTGGAACGGGAAAAGCAGGAATATATCGAAAAACTGGCGGCTGAAAAAGAGGCCGCGCAGGCCAATGGTGCCGGCAAGGTCGAAGCTCTGTTCGACAGCCTGGCAGATGCCGGTCTGCCGGAAGATGAAATTTCCGATATGATGGAGATGTTCTCCGACCTGAAAGACAATGTCGACCAGGGAGTGATGATGACCCTGGTTGAAAAGATGAAAAAACGGGTCAACCAGATCGAACTCGATCTTTCCGACAACCGTGTTTTGGATCAATCACGTTTTAAGGATCAGGACTTGATGGGCTGGAAGAAAGTTGCGAATGAGGGGATCGATTTGAATTTGCTTGACAACGACGAAGAAACGGATAGCTTCAATTTTGAAGAGCTGTCCAAAAAGCTCGAAAAAGACGACGACGAGAAATCATGATCAAAATCGCAGTAATGACCTCCAAGGGAGGGACTGGTAAGACCACCACCGCCATCAACATGGGGCATTGCCTGGCGTTATCCGGCAAAAAAGTATTGTTGATAGATTGCGACAGCCAGGCTAATATCACCATGGCGTTCGATGAAAGCCCCAAAAAAGGCTTGTCTGAACTCCTGCTGACCGGCGAGGTCGACATTGTTAAGGCACGCACAAACCTGTATCTGATCGATTCGGGCGGGAAAAGGCTGGTCGAATCCGAGATGATTATAAGCAGGCAGGATGACCGCGAGGAGCGTATGAAGAATGTGTTTTCACGGCTGATCGGATCTGATTATGTGATTTGCGACTGCCCGCCGACTATCAATTTGATCAATATTAATGCCCTGAACTACTGCGATTATGTCATAATCCCGGTCTCGATGGATTTTTTTGCTTGTGAAGGAGCCAAAAAGACCCTTTCTTTGATAGAAGAGATCGAAAACAAAATCGGTCACAAGGTAAATGTGATGGGAATCCTGGCCACTTTCTTCGACAAGCGCACCAGGATCTCGGATCGTATTTACAACCAGTTGATCGAGGAGTTCGGCGAGAAGGTGTTTGTTACGCGTATTCGTATTAACACGCAGATCAAAGAAGCTCAGGAAAACTTCAAGACGATCTTTGAATATGCGCCATATTCGCACGGGGCTCTCGATTATTTTCTGTTAACAAAGGAAATCGCCAACGGACACAGGAAGGTCGCAGATGACTCAGGAGAAAAAAATGGATGAGATCAAGATCTCGCTCGACGCAACCGGCAACAAGGGAGAAATCTCTGTAGTTCGGGTGGACGGCGTGATCGATACAATGACAGCCAGTGAACTCGAACGGGTGATGAACCGTCTGACTGACCAGGAGAAATACAATATCATCATTGACCTGGGCGGAGTGGACTATATCTCTTCGGCCGGCTGGGGTATCTTCATCTCAAATATCCGCGACATCCGCCAGCACCAGGGTGATCTCAAACTGGCCGGTATGGTTCCCAATGTCTATGAAATCTATGAGCTGTTGGAATTCGACACGATTTTGAAAGCATTCGAGAATGTTGATCGGGCGCGCACAGATTTCTCACAACTGGGTGGAGTCGGCGAACAGGTTAAGCCTGAAAACGATCAAACCCGGCCTTTCACAACAGAAGAGCTGAATGCCGATGACTACGACCGTACCGAACCGGATATCCGTCCACCAGCCCGCAAAGAACCGGAGGTGGCCGAAGAAGAACCGGAAAAAGAAAAAGTCGTTGATATAGATGCGGATGAGAGACGAGTGCTGAAACTCGCTTCCGATGATCCGTTTTTGTCGACCTGGGGAATGAAGAAAATCCTCAACACCGAACCGGGCAATCATCCGAAACTGGGCTGGTTCAAAATCAGGCGAATTTTGAAAAAGCATGATATCCTGTCAAAGCGCAAGCGATTCCAGTTCGCCCGTAAGCGCTGAGCAGCGATTCGTGCATAGACATTATTAGAAGGGGGAAGACAGTTGCCTGAGATCGTGGCCGGTACAGGCGTGATTATTATCGTCTTATCCTGTATCTGTCTGTTTTTGATCGGCCTGTTAGCTTACCTTTACCTGAGGCTCAAACGCAATCAAACACCTTCTCAAACTACTGCTGAACATCTCCAGCTACTCTACCTCAAATCACAGGAATCCCTGCTCAAAGCCATCACAACCGGCCAGCCGTTCAAACGCTGTGCTTCGGATTTCGCGAATTCTTTAAAAGACACATTTCAGATCGAGCGGATGGCGCTCTACATTCGCAACCGTCAGCGCTTCGTGCCGATTATCTGGAACGGGATCGATCAGCCCGGGATCAACCGTCTATATTTTTCAGCGAACCTCGAGTTTATCAAAAAGCTTGCGCATGAGGCCAAACCGCTCAGTTTCGATAATTTCGAGCCGAGCGACAACCTGGGACGCCTGCTTCACCAGAAACTGCATATGCGCATCGTTATACCGGTTGCCACCGGATCGAATTTGAACGGTCTTTTGGTCGTATCGGAGAGTGCCAGTTACGATATCAATGAACTGGCTCCTTATCTATTGACTTTGGCCGATGTGCTCTCGCATGCTTCCGAAATCTCTCGAAAAACAAGTTTTCAACCACCACCCCCCAAACCGACCCATGAGAACAACCGCAAGCCGGGCGCGGAGCTTCTTTACGAAGTCAATAACCGAATGCTCAAGCTGTACAGCGAAAAACCTCTTATGGAGACTTTTCAGGATATCCTGCGCAAATATATCAGGCCGTCATTTATGTTTGTCTTTATGCCGGTCGATCACAAGAATCAAATGAAGGTGCGTTACGGTTCGGGTCCTGTGCCGGACCAGGTCAGGGATTTCAATCTCAACCGCCAGGAGGGGGTGGTAAATCTGCTCTCCCGCCAGCACGGCATCCATCGCCTGAACCATGTCGAGGAAGCTCTGGGACGCGATCCCTTACTGCAGGTATTCAAGGAAACCGGTGTACAGCTTCTGACCGGTCTTTCGCTTCCCGGACGGCGTTGCGCGGTCATGGGACTGGGGGAGAAGCGCTCTCGTCCCGGTTTTTACAACCGCGATGACCTGAATATGCTCAACGCGCTCAGTCAGACTTTGCGGATGACCTTGTACAATATCTACCAGTTCAATCGTATCGAGGAACTATCATATACCGACCACATGACCGGCCTCTACAATTACAGGTACTTTTACAAGCGATTGGCGGAGGAGATAATGCGTGCCCGTCGTTTCAATCATGATCTCGCGCTGGTGATATTCGATATCGATGGTTTCAAGGAATTCAATGATAAATACGGTCACCAGGCTGGAGATAATATCCTCAAACAACTTGGCAGGCTGGTCGAAGACAGCGTGCGAACTATCGATATTCTGTCCCGCTACGGTGGCGATGAGTTCTGCCTGGTGATGCCGGAAACCGGCCTTGAGGCCTGCGAGCAGTTCATGGAGAGGCTTCGAAAAAAAATAGAGAACCATCCCTTCCGCAATCGTTTCAACAATCAATCTCTCGGGATTCATATCAGTATGGGGGGCGCGCTCTATCCTACACATGCCGAACGTGCCGACCGTTTGATCTATTGCGCTGACATGGCCCTTATGGAAGCCAAGCAGACCGGGCGCAACAAAATCAGCATCTACGATAGTTCGCTCGAAAAGAAAAACGCGAAATAGCCGGGAATCAGGCTTTGACTTTTTGTTTGTATTTCTGGAATAACTGTCCCCACTTGGTCTTGTTGTAGCGGGATATTATCGACTTGCCCACTGTCGGGTACCAGAACAGATCGTGGTACACATTGGATGCAAACGGCGCCCATCCGACTAAAGGCGAATGCAGGGCAGGTTTCTCCAGAAAGCGTAACGGTCCCTTGCGGAGCATCTGGTCGCCCCAGATAACGAAACTGCGCTTTACTGTAAAACCGAAATCTACATCGGCAACCTCCTCACCGACTATCTCGATGTCGCGGATGTCGGCACAGCCCAGTTCGCGCTCATGACACATCTTCAGGTAGGGGATGCTCATCGGATCGAATCCCATCATGTGAGCCGCGACGGAATCTATGGCGACCGAGTCGGCCGAGGCCAGTATATAATCCTTGACCACAGGTTGCATGGTGCGCGGGCCGGCCCCGTTGCCGCAGACCGTGCCATCCATCACCGCGAAGATCGACGGATGCAGTTCCTTCTGCATGATCATCAGGTCGACCAGGACCTCATGCATGTATTTATGGGCGTAATGACGAACTTCTTTCAACAGACCGCCGAACGAATTCTTTATTGCGCCGGTGGTAGTCGAGTGACCATGGGTTTTGATTGTAGGTAAATGGATGATCTGTTTGCCGATATACATCTGCGGGATTTCGATACCATCCGGGAAGATCTGGTTCAGCCTCAGCAATTTGTTTTTGAACTTGAACAGGGTCCAGTCGACTTCCGGCAACGCAGTAAAGCTTGCGCCGTATTGATCGAGCACCGGCTTCCAGAGATTGTTTTTACAGCCTTTATGTGGATCGGTCACGACCGTTTTATTTTCCAGTGGATAGAGTTTATCGAAATCATAGCCGTCATCCGCCATAGTTTTCAAAATCCCCTCGAGTTGCCAGGGCTGGCTGGAACAGGCCGGGAAATACTTAGTCCATGACAGGTTGAGCTTGAGGATCGTTTCGTTTTTCTTTCTGATTACCTGTTGATAATCAGCCATGTGCATCAACTTTTTGTAATCGTCTAAGATTGTCTCCGGCTCGGTTTTGAGCACTACTACTTTGGAATTCGCCACTTTATTCGCTCACTGTCTGTTTCGGTCCGATTTTAAATACGTCTCGCATCGGTGCAAAGGAAAACTTTTTAAGCAGTTTTCGCAACTTAATTTCCGTCGTTTTCAGGTTCGTGTAATGGCGGAAACGACTCCTGGCGGAGACATCCAGCCGTGGCTGATGACTATCCAGTTCCCATGGATGGAAGTATATGATTGCCGGAAAACCGGCATTATTGAGCTTTTTGATACTCCATTCCGTGAACCAGTACGGAAACAGCCTCAGGTATCCTCCTCCGCCCACCCCGATGTTTTTACCGAGAATCCTGATCGTGGAAGGGGGAATCTCGAGTATTTTACGGCCGTCCTCGAGTTCGATCGTATGCCCGAAGCGCGGGAAATCCGGTGAACCGTAGATATCGTGATTGACCGGAAAAACAGAGGAGTCATAGTTGAAGCCGAGGTCGCACAGAATCTCCCAGACCCAGCGGTCAGCGGGACGAATCGAAAAGGAGGGAGCACGATAACCTCGAACCGGGATATCGATAACTTTCTGAATTGCTTCGAGCGATTTCTGGGTATCAACCCGAAATTCCTCCGGGGTCAGCTTATAGACCAGCCTGTGGGCGAAACTATGAGAGCCGATCTCATGACCTCGTTCATACAGGTGACTGACTATCTCCGGAAATGTTTCTGCCACCCAGCCGAGGATAAAGAAAGTCGCCTTGACATCGTACTCATCGAGGATCTCAAGAGTACGGACTATATTGGACAATATCCTGGTTTTCTGTTTTGGCCAGCTTTTTAACGGAAACTTGTCCCGAAAAGCCTCTACGCAGAACCAGTCTTCGACATCGATCGTAATCGCGTTTTGCATCGTTTATTTATGAGATGTATAATGATACCCGTAGTATTTGTAATTATAATAATAGGGCAGGGCCTGTTTGACATTATTTAGAATGACTCCCAATAGCCGTGAACCTGACTGTTCGATCAAATTGGCTGCCCGAGTCACAACTTCCTGCTGGGTTGCGCCTGCCTTGACCACCAAAGCGATGCCATCGACCTCCCCGCCCATAATCAAAGGATCAGAAACCGGTACAACGGGAGCGGAGTCGATTATGATCAGTTCATAATAAAACCGAGCCGACTCGATGAAAGTCGCAAGATGGGGAGAATCAAATAGTTCGGTCGGATTCTCCTGTCTTGGGCCGGAAGTCAACAGGTCGAGATTTTCTACACCAGTCTTTTTTACGCACTCTTCGATCTTGGCTTTCTCAAGAATAATATCGCTTAAGCCGACATCCTGTTCGACATCGAACAGCTGGTGCAATACCGGACGCCTCAGGTCAGCATCGATTAAAAGCGTCTTGCGGGGACGATGAGTCGCGGCAGTCAGTCCCAAAAAGGCCGAGATCGTGCTTTTGCCTTCACCGGTAGACGCCGAGGTCACAAGGAATGCCTTGGAGTTATCCGGCAGAAGCTTGCTTTTGGTTATATTGTAAAGCAGTCGTCGAAACTCTGTCGCGAACGGGGCTTCAGAATTATATGTTTCCAGTATATTATGTCGTTTTTTTCCCATTTTAATCCTTCAGCACGTTCTTTATTACCATATCAAAACCCATGATCTCGTTTTTAGCGATCTTAAGGTTCTTGTCCGCCTTGTCATAGGCCGGATTTATCAGCAACGCTTTTTTGTACTCCTCGATCGCCTTGCCATGCACGAACCTGCTCAGCATCGTATAGGCCACTGCCAGCTCGTAATGCAGGTCGGCGTAGTCGGGATTGTCCGAAACCGCCTTCTGCAGATACTTAATTCTCTTTGAAATAATTTTCTCGTTTAACTGGTCCGCCTTGAGCAAAAACTTCAGGTAGAAATTAGATGCCTCCGAGTGCTTGATACTTGCTCGTTTCTCGCGGATCTTCAAAAATGAAGCAAAAGCTTTCTCGAGGTCACCCTCGCGCAGGTAAGCTTTCGCCTGTTGGAAATCATTGTCGACGATATCCGGCATTATCACCGATACTTTATTCAGGGCAGTTTCGATCATCTCATCCTTTTTGGCGAACATGCTGTAGTCTTCATGGCGGATCGCGTTAAGGATATAAGTCAATACCTGGTTGAGATAAGCCTCGCCGTAATAAATATTAATTTTCAGGGCTTCATCGAATTCCTCGATCGCTTTCTGGCAGGAATCGGTTGCCAGGTAAGCTTCCCCCAGAATATTGCGGTAGTCGGCGTAGTGTGGTTTAATCTCGACCGCTTTTTTCAGGGACCGGACAGCATCGGAAAACCGATTCAGACGAAGATAGACCCGTCCGAGATGTTTCCAGGCATAGTGGAAATCCGGATCGAGACGGGTGGCATGTGTGAACAGCTTGGCTGACTCGAGGTACATCTTCTTGTAATACAACGCCTGTCCCAGGTAATCCAGGTCGAGAGGGTCGGATGAGTCAGATGAATTCTGGTACAACCCGACCAACTGCTCCATCTCCCGCCGGCGTTCTTCATGAGCCGAATTAATGAGTCTTTTGAGATCTTCACGAGTGAGATCTTTTTCGATCTTTTCGACGAAAGTCTCCAATAACTCACCATCAGAGAAGAGAGACGAGAGTATACGGTTGCGGTGGCTGTCGCTGACCGTCTGGATCAGGTACTCCTTGTCGCCTGTGGCCAGACGGCTGTTAATCCTGTATGCCTGCTGGGTCATGATTTACTCCCCACCATTTTGCTTTCTTTGCTTTTTGTGATTGCGGTCTTTTTCGGTGATTGTGCGCTTTTAAACTCGATCTTCGGGATAGTACCCAGAACTTTGAGCCCGAGCTGGTTCTCGATATTTTCGATCTTCTTGACTGAATTGTCGGTTACCTCGGCTAAAATCACCGCTCCCGTTCCCAGCAGAAGTCCCAGTGCGCAACCCATCAGGGTAATCTTGAGACGGTTGGGCCAGTATGGTTTGAGCGGTACAAATGCCGGTTCAATGATCTTGTAGCGGTTTTCAGCTTCCTCGCGGTAGACTTCCATAGCCAGCTGCGAACCGGTGTAGGATTCGAGAAACTGATCATACAGCATCTTCGCGCGGGCCACCTCTTTTTCCATCTTTTCGAGCTGGATTGCGGCGTCGGGGCCGGTCGAAAAACTGTTTTTTATGCCTTCCTTACTGCTTGCAAGTTGGATTTCTTTATGGCGAAGGTAATCCAGTGTAGCCTTTGCCACAATATAGTCCTCGATCAATTCCTGTGCTTCAGTGCTCTGGGCTGAATATTCATCGGTAACGTAATTGTCCGCAACTGACTCGATACTGTCGAGCGTGTTATCGACATCACGCTTCTGGCTCTGTACTTTGGGATCCTGCCAGGTATATCTCTCCATCAGGTTGGCAAGTTGACTGGTGCGATCCAGTAAAAGCCTCTTCAGGACTTCCAGCTGATCGGAGGTCTTGATATCCTCCGGCTTGAGCGCGAACTTCGCCAATTGATCTTCAATGAAATTGAGACGATCATTAACCTCCACCAGGTCGGTTCTGCGCACCCGGTCGAGTTCGGATTCGATATCGCGCAGGTTCTCCTGCGTAGTCAGACCGCGGTCGATCGCTGACTTCTGGTAATTCTTTTTGAATTCAGCCAGTTCCTCTTCTTTTTCTTCCAGTTCCTTTTTGTATATCTGGGCTTGCGTATTGGCAAATTCGAGACGGCTGCGCACATCCAGAAGGTCGGACTTCAGCCGTTCATCGCGGTAGACTTCGGCCAGTGTCTGGGCGATATCCCTGGCCTTGAGAGGATCTTCGCTCTCAGCGCCGATTTGAAGAATATTCTCACTGATGAAATTGACACCGATTCGGCTCCGCAGATCTTCAATCAAAATTCGATACGCAAGATCCTGTAATTTAAAATTAGGAAAAGACTTCTGCTTTTCAGCGGCTTTCTTTAGTATCTCTTCGTCCTGGTCGAGACCGAGCTGGGTAATAAGCTTGGCCAGGTTCAAGTCCGAAGTGACCTCCGAGCGCATCTCGTTGAGCTTACGCCTGAACTGCCGTTCGGTAACATATCCGCGCTCGTACTGGCCCGGGATTATACGTGCGATATCGCCGGTAATGATCTTACTGCTGGACATCCTGATCACTACGCTCGACTGGTACTTGGGAGAGATCAAATAGCTTCCCCCGTAGCTGATACCGACGATCAATATAAACGGCAGGATCAACAGCCATTTGCGTTTGGCGATAACCTGCCATATCTCGCGCAGGTTGATACTTTTTTCGTGAAGCTGATTCATAATTAATCGGAAATCCTATCTACTAACAGGTAAGTTGATATGACGGTTCCAAAAACTGCGATGAAATCCCTGATTCGTGCCGATGTGCCCCAGAAACCTCCAGTATCTCCCGGGATATAGATCGTATCCTCGGGTTTGAGTTTGTAGCGGGGCGGAGTGCCTTTTTTAGTCCGTTTTTCCAGGTCGAGAGTGATGACATTGGAATAGAAGTCCTGCTTGTTGAAGATTCGTACTTTTCCGAGGTCGCCCGAAGGCACAGGTCCGCCGGCCAAAGCGATCGCGTCCATCGCCTCCATCCCGGGTTCGTAAGTTATCGGGCCGGGCGAGTTGACATGGCCGATTACATAAATGATGCTTTTACGCTCATCTGTTCCGGCAGACGGCAGGCCGGGGCCGGCTGAAGAGGCGGCCCGTTTGACTTCGACGATATCCTCGGGAAAGAGATCCGGGACCTTGTCGAGATTGCCCTCGGAAATTCGCTGGGCCAGATTGACTTTGATAATTTCACCTTTATTCTTAGAACCGCGAATAATTACAATGTTGGAAAGATCTCCCTGCGGAGTTACACCGCCGGCTTCCTTGATAAGCTCCCAGATGGTCGGGATTACCTCGAAGGCGTACTTGCCGGGTTCCATTATTTCACCTGTAATAAATACCTTGTTGGAATTGTATTCGAGTACTTCCACAGTGGCCTGAGAGATATTGCGATTGTAACGTGACACCTGGTCGCCGATCTTGCGTGCCAGTTCAGGCGGAGTCATGCCCGCCGCGGTGATTTCTCCAATTACGCTGATCGTGATCTTGCCGTCCTGGCGTACTTTTACCACCTGGTTAAGAGAGGGGTCTTGCCAGAAGCTGATCGATAACACATCCTCCGGCCCGATCTTGTAATCCTCGGCCGGGCAGAGGCTGGCGAGAAAGACGATTAAAAATGCCGTGATTGTTCCTAACTGCAATATCTTCAAGCGGTTCATCTAAACTCCTTTTTAGATTATGTCGGCATAATATATACCGCATTTATGGTCATTGTAAAGTAAAAACTCTCGCTGAGCCAATCTGAAAATAACCTGAAATTGAGACAAATTCAAGAAGTTATTGTTGACACTCGCTTACTTATACAAAAAATTACAAAAAAGGGGTCAAAATGAATGATGATTTATCACACGGTCGGGGAAACAGGATAGATTTTCTTTCTACCGATGATAGTGATGCTTTGAAAAATCTGATAAGCGAATCGGGTGTATTGCCGGGTGAAGTGGTGGCCGATTTCGAGTTCGGGCATGATTTCTGGCCGGTGCTTCTGGAGGGAGTTGGCCCGGAGGGCTTTTTGTCTGCCTTCGATTTCTCATGTTGCCTGCCACAGGCGATGAAACCCTTGAATCCAAATCTTGAAATTCTGTCAGCCGATATTCATTCGCTTCCGGTCGAGGACAGCCGCTTCGACCATGTCTTCTGTTTCGATATGTTCGCCGACTTTGATTACAAGGAAAAAGCCCTGGCAGAAATCCATCGAGTACTCAAACCGGGCGGTTCTTTGCACATATATCATGTTTCCGATCCGGCCTCATTGGAGCAGGTGTCCATCTCTTTTCCTGAAACAGAAGCAAGTCACTGCCTTCCGGACAGGCAGGTGTTTTTGATCATGCTGTCCGAGGCCGGCTTCAGCGTTGCCACATACGACGATACGAGCAGGATCTTTCAACTCGAAGCGGTTAAACTATAACCTTGCACCTGCTGAACCATGCTTTATTTTGTACAGAAGAGTTTCCCAAAAAATAGTCGAGCGTTCTAAAAAGATATTGACTTCAGTCGAAAATAGTTGTATAGAAAAGGCTTAATAAGGCGCCCTAGCTCAGTTGGTAGAGCAACGGACTGAAAATCCGTGTGTCCCCAGTTCGATTCTGGGGGGCGCCAATTTTTATTGCCTCCGCCAAAATTTTTCCCGCTTAAATTTGTTAAAACCCGGACTCGCTCAGATTGTCTCATTCTGGAAAGATTTTCATTACAAGTAAGGCATTTTTTTCCTTATTTGACAAACTGACAGGAAAAAGATGTCATCTCTGTCTTCGCTTTATCTCCTTGAATACAAGCCGGTTGTAATTTTTTTGAACAGTGTTTCATTTTTTGGCACCCGGTTTGAAATATAAAGAGGGCGTAAGGGAGATAAAAAAGGAGAAAGCATGGGAAAGCTGTTAATGTTAATCTTGGTGATCGCGTTAGTGCTGGTGATACTGCCCTCGGATTTGCGAGACTGGTGTATGTTCCAGCTGGGAAAAATGGTTTGTGTCGCTTCTGATGCGGGCTATCAAAGCGCCGATACGACAGCTCATCCCGCTGACTCCGAGCATACCTTTGATATGGAAATAAGCAGTTTGTTGGTTAGTGCCGTATAAACTTCAAGACAAAGAGCATACTGCCCTTTGGTATGGTGTATTTTCTTGATGCTTCCCTCCTTTTATTGCAGGCGGACTCCCGGTCCGCCTGTTTTTGTATTTTAAACCTTAAAAAAAATATCGAGACGGGATTGACAGGGGGCGATTTTTGAGTTTCTTAGAAACCAATGAATTGCCCCAGGTTCTTTTGCAAGATAGTTCTAATATTGTCCCTTCTGGCTCCGGTAGCTTATGGACAGGATCAGGCGGAGATTATCGATGCCAACCTGATCCGGATGTTCGTCGGAAATAACGGAGTTCTGGCCCATGACTTCGAACGCTCTGTCGCCGGCGAATACGAGGGTTTCTATTACGGTTCAACCGACAGCCTTAACCTCATCTGGGGCAGTGGCCTCTGGATCGCTTCCAATCGTCTGGGAAACTACCAGTCCTCACAGTCATACTACCTGACCGGCAGGGTGGGAACGCAGTTTGTGCCCGGCAGATGCGCTGAAGATGATCCCGGCGATAACCGCTACCGGGTATATAAAATCACCTCCGATGATCTGCTTCAGCCCGGCGATGACTGGCTCAACTGGCCGGTTGAACTGGGAGCTCCGGTCGATCAGAACGGCAATCCGTTATTGATTGGCGAGCAGACGCTGTTTTCGGTTTTCAGCGACTGCGATACGATCCGTCGACAGAAAGTAGGCACCGATTCAGAACCGCTCGGACTGGAAATCCGACAGCTGGTCTACGCCTACGATCAGCCGGGTGATCTCGGAGAAGTTGTCTTTGTCGATTATGAGATAATCAACCGCAGTGGCCGTCAGCGCGATTCTGTGGTCGTCGGAATTTTCTCCGATCCCGATTTGGGACTGCCTTCCAACGATCTTTTCGGTTCAGATAAACGTACTGCCACCGCCTATTGCTATTCGAGCAAAACCGACGCGCAATTTGAGCCCCATGGTTTTCCGATTATGGGAGTGATGGCTGTCTCGGCTGAAAAGTGTGGCACAAAGTATTACGAGCAAGTCAATGCCACAATCCATCACCAGACTTACGCCTTTCCGATCAGTTCCGAAGCGGCCTTCAATGAGCTTTATGGACGTCATTTTGACGGCGCTGATTTTATCGACCCGACCACTTCGGAAGCAACCCGCTTCCCGTTTTCGGGAGACCCACGCTATGATATCGGGTGGATTGACGATGAGCCGGATGATATTCGTATGCTGGCCGCGACCGGGCCGTTTAAGCTCCGCACCAGCGATACAATTTATGCCCGCTTCGCGTTTCTCGCGACTGTAGGAGAGGATAAAAATGATGCCCTGACCCGTTTCTATGACCTTGCTCTGAAAGTCAAGGATTTCGGAGTCCACGGTGCCGGGGGCGTTACTGTCAGCGGGCCCGGCCGGCAGGGATTTATTTCTACAATCAGATTTGCGCCAGCAGAGCAGAACTGGATTGACGGGATATCATTCGCGGGTGATTACAATGCGAGCGGAATCGGGCCGGCCTCCAGGCTGATTGGTTCGAGTCTTTCGAATCAAGACCTGGAATCTGTCGAACTGCGCTTTTCCAATCAAGCTTTCTCCAGAGCATATTATTACGCAGAATCGGATTCTGCCTGGGAATATGCCGGATTGGTCGATATCCCGGTGCAGGCTTTCGAGCATTTAAGCGGACGCAGGCTCAGCCTGATCTTTCTTAATCCGGACGGTTATGATTGCGATTCATGTTTTATATCAGCGAATAATTCTGAGGCTGTCTACTATTTGATCGTTACTAATTCGAGCTACGACGGTTCCGGGGCAGAGAAGGAGGGTTACATAGCCTCCGATCCGTTCGACGGACTGGCCAACCAGGACCTGCTTTATATTTTAAGGTATAAAGTCTTTAAGCGTTCTTTGATACACAATATATCCGATGGGCAGGAACTCCTGATAGAGTACAGCAGGGCAGATAGTTCTGCAAAAATCGACTCGCTTCGGTTAGGCCAGACTGTCGTTTCAAAATCGCTCTCGCAAACTGTTCAAGTCACAAGCGATTATCTGGCCGACAGCCGGATAAGGCTGGAGTTTTCCGACCCGCTAAGCTTTAGCTCATCGCAGACCAGCCTGAACGTGAAACCGGACAGTTCAAGTCAGCTCTATTTCCAGTTCACTCCCGCACAGGCGGGCCTGTTTGAGACAAAAGTTCGCCTTTACAACGATGATTTCGGATTTTACTTCGATTCCCTGACACTCACCGGAGAGGCGCTTAACTGGCCAGTGGAAGGGGATTTCAATCTCAACGGGATACTGGAGGCGGGCGACGTCGTCTCATATCTCGGCTACTTCTACCGTGAAAACCAATTACCTGAAATCGAGGTCGATCTCGATCTGGACGACTCGGGAGATCTGACTATCAGTGATCTGGTGCATATCCTGAATCGTCTTTTTTTGCGCGAAAGCGGTTCTTCGCCGGCACGCAAGTTGCACTTTAGGTGATTGAGGCAAATGTATGAACAAGTATAAGTTATACATATCTATATTGTTGTCTGTAACGCTCCTCTGGGGTGCTCAGGGGATAGCCGGCAACTCGTTTTACTACAACGGCACGGTGGTGACTACCGACATAATCCCCAAATATGCTGATAGTCATGAATTTAACTCGGCTGGAGGCAGTTCACTTTTACGTTACGGTATAACGGCTGGGGTTCATGCCACTATATTACCCCTGGCATACAACCAGATGATTTCCTCCTGGGGACGTCCCGAAGGCAGGTTTCATATCAAGGATGACTGGGCGGGGGACAACCTTGGGCTCAACGATGAGGTCTCGCATCTGTTTGTCTCGTATAAGCTTATGCAATTCCTCCATTTCGGCTACAAAAGCCTCGGGTTTTCGGAAAAAACGGCACGAATTGCGGGAATTGTTGAAACCGCTTTCATAGTAACTGCAGTCGAATTCCCAATCGATGCTTACAATCCCGATCAGGGTATGGGGCTATCTGACCTGTTATTCGATTATACCGGGATTTTTCTGGCCTGTTTGAAGATTTCAGACAGCCGTTTCGATGACTTCGATATTAAGACTTCTCTCAGGTCGATGAGTTACTCCGGTAAAAATGTGATCGGTTCGAATTCCGAGGATTATGACAACTATATATACTGGTTGACATACAGCCGTTCACCAGTCGTTTTCGGGCTCGGTTACGGTACCGATCATCCTTCCAGCGATGTCCAGCGGGAGATATATTTTGGAGTGGGGAGCACGCTTCACGATTTAGTCGCGCCGGTCAGTAAAAAAGCGGCCAAATATCTCGAGTTTACAGAATTCTACTATTTGAATCTGCGTTTTAAATTACTCGACTTTTAATGCCTTCAACTACCTGACGATTCCTCTTACGATATCGACCGCCAGTAGAGCCATACCACAGATTATGGTGATTTTAACGCCGGGTTCGGAGAGCTTGTCGGTTACTTCGGAGAGTTCGCGGATTTGCTCCAGCATGAAGTTTAAGAATTTACCCAGTTCGATTTTTTCTTCCGGTCCGGGCAGACCGAATTCAATGAGGTAGCAGATACACAACACTGCAATCGTGATTACGATTAGGTTTTTCATTTACTCCTCTTTCGAGGTTTGAGATATGGTGCATACACTTCGAAGACCAATTTAATATAAGATCGGTCAAAAATCAAATGTCTTTTCAATTATTTATACAGTTTTAACTTCCATAAGCTTCAAAAATATCTAATATAGCGGTATGGCTGATCCCAGGGATTTACCGCGCAAAAAAATAGCTTTAGCGCTCGGAGCAGGAGGCGCTCGCGGACTGTGTCATATCGGGGTTATCGAAAAACTGCTGGAAGCCGGAATCGAGATCGATTATATCACAGGTTCCTCGATCGGGGCTATCCTGGGCGGATATTACGCCCTGACCGGCGATATTGGCAAAACCCATGAAAAAGCGATTGAGCTTATCCAGGACCGGGAGCTGAGCAAGGCATGGGAAGCCTTCGCGCCTCGAAGCGGGGAGGCGGAAAAAGCTAAAAGCGGGAAATTTCTGGATGAGATCCGCTTCTTTATAACCCGTCAGTACCAGAAACTGGCAGTCTTTACCAAACCATCACTGGCCTCAAAAGAAGATCTTCTCAATCCCCTCAAAAAACTGTTTGATGAAAAAAGCACACTCGATCTCAAGATACCGTTTTGCGCAACCTCGGTCGATCTCATTTCCGGAAAGGAAATTCATGCCCGCGACGGCAAGCTGGCTGAAATCATATATGCATCCTCGGCTATTCCGGGGGTTTTTCCTGCTCTGGAAACTGCCGGGATGCTTCTCTCTGATGGTTCGATATCGGATCTGGTGCCGGTCGATGCTGTCCCGGATGATGAGGATTACTACATCATAGCGGTCTTCTGCGGATTGGATCCGCGGGTTGAAAAGGACTATACCACCGGTCTGAATATCCTGATGCGGTCCGATGAACTTGCGCGACGCAAGTTAAACAAGATGATATTGGAGCAGGCTGATATGGTGATCGCGCCGGATGTCGAGAATTACCACTGGTCGGAATTCAACCTTTACGAGGAAATTATCGAAAAGGGGCGCAAGGCGTCGCTCTACCAGACAGAAACTATACTGAGGCAGATTGCTCCAACGGCGGAGAAACCTGGTTTATGGCAGAGGATGTTCGGGTGGCTGAAAAAGTAACCCGATTTTGTTTGACCGCACACCGCCAGTTTACTAAGTTAACCTCATGACTGATCTTTTACGAAGCCGTAAAATCAATCCTAATACCAAGAAAATCGTGATCGTTTCGGATGGTACCGGTCAGACCGCCAAGCGTCTTCTGGATGCTGTCCTGGCCCAATACGAGGACCACAGGCATCATTTCGAGATAGAAAATATCTACCAGAAAGTACGCACCAAACGCAAGGCCAAAGATGTTTTGGCAGTTGTCAAGCCGGACACTCTGGTCGTTTTCTCGCTGATCAGGGACGACTTGCGCAGTTATTTCCACGAGAGTTTACATGAGCGCGACCTGTTGCACCTGGATGTTCTGGCGCCGATGCTGAAAACCATGAAAAAGTTTCTCGGCTTTCACCCGCAGTTCAAACCCGGGCTTCTGCATATCGTGGACAATAATTATTACAGCAAAGTCGATGCTATCACGTTCACGGTCGAGCATGACGACGGGCGCGGGTTCAATATCAAGGAGGCCGACCTGATCCTTTTGGGACCTTCGCGCACCTGCAAGACGCCGATTTCGATGTATATCGCCTGTAATTACGGGTATCGTGTCGCAAATATTCCGCTTGTCAACGATGAATTCCTGAAAAAGCAGTTGTACAACCGCCTGCGGGGAGTGGACCGCAAACGGATTATCGGGCTTCTGATGAAACCGGATGTGCTGATAAATATCCGTCTCGAAAGGGCCGGGATCCTGGCTGATGATGAACTCGGACAGAGAAGCCTCGATTCCTATCACGATGAGGAAATCGTGCGCGAGGAACTGCGTTTCTGCCGTATGCTCTACGCCGAATTGTCGATAGATTCCGCCGATGTCACCAAACGTGCGATCGAAGAACTCTCGGTTGAAATCCTCGAAATTGCCGGGGTTAAAACGGCATCATATTAACAGCAGTGGACAGGTATCGTGATCATGGCGATTCTCGCTTGACTGAATTGACTGCCGGCAGTCCGGTTCAGCCAAATGACAGCCATATTTCTACATAGACCATGATAATGTAAGGCTCGAGATTGTAACGGTACAACTAAGGAGGCAAAAATGAAATCCCATACTGACTACCTCTGGTTCGAAACTAAAAAGAGGCGCGAATATATAAACATCACCGACAAAGTCGAAGAAGCGGTTGAAAAATCCGGTGTGAAAGAAGGACTGGTGTTTGTCTCGGCTATGCATATCACAGCGGCGGTATACATCAACGACGCTGAATCAGGTTTGATTGCGGATATCGATGAATGGCTGGACGGAATCGCCCCTTTTGGGAAGGACTACCGTCATCACAGAACCGGCGAAGATAACGGCGATGCTCACCTGAAAGCGCTTCTGATGCATTGCCAGGTGCTTCTGCCGATTACTGAAGGCAAACTCGATTTTGGTCCCTGGCAACAAATCTACTATGCCGAATTCGACGGCCG
>WJMC01000178.1 GCA_014728145.1 Candidatus Zixiibacteriota bacterium
TAAAATGTTATAAATTCACCATTATTGTTTGTATTGTATAGCAATGCAATAACTTACAAGCATGAAAGTGTTTTGACAGATACTTTTTGTATGGATTAGTTCATTTATTCAGAATTTATGTCGATATTACATCAAGGTAGAATAAACACTTACCTGATAGCGCACAATACCGAAAAACACCACAACTCAGGCAATTCATGTCAGGTAAGCGGCTCAACAGTTGGATATTTATTGTATGTCGACGCTAAGCAGTCAGCGAATCAATGATTTCACAGGATTTCGACATGTTTTGGACATAGTCGATCTTCCTGTCTTTATCACTTCTCAAGAGAGGGTGGTATATGTAAATGCCGGTTTTGAAGACTTTACCGGCCACAGGGTTAGAGATATTCTGGGAGAAAAAACGAATAGATTCGTTGCTGGCGGGTATCTCTCGGACCTGAGGGAAATCGATCGCAAGCTTTCAAAAAAGGAGCTGATCCAGTTAAAAACTGAGATTGAAATTGAACCTGCCGAAGGTCGAGCTCAAAAACTCGGACTTACCAGTGTAGCGATAGAGTGGGATCAAAAGCCCTCGGTTTTACATTTGCTCAATGTAGATCCTTCCCGCCTGGATCATTCCGGGGAGGATAAATTCATTCTGCTCCAGAGAATTATCGACGCAATCCCCAGTCCGATTTTCTATAAGAATGCTTCTCTCGTTTACGAGGGCTGTAATCTCGCCTTTGAAAACTACATCGGGATGAAGCGGGAAGACATTATCGGCAAGACGGTCTATGATCTCGCTCCGCGGGAGCTTGCCGAAAAGTATGACAAAATGGACAGGCAACTGCTAAAGAGCCTCGGGACCCAGAATTACGAAGCGCAGGTGGAGTTTGCCGACGGCAGTATCCATGACGTCATGTTCAACAAAGCGATCTATTCCGATTCCAAGGGTGAAATCGCGGGCATGATCGGGGTGATGCTGGATATAACCGATCGCAAGCGATCCGAGGAGCAGGTTCGTTACCGCTACAAGATGGAATCGGCACTGTCCTACATATCGCGCCTGTTTCTGGCTGAAGACAAAACTGATATGAAGGGGATTCTGGCAATCATTGACAATACCTTTAATACGGATTTTACTTATATCTATCGCCTGTCATCTGAATCTAACATCTTCAGGCTCGATGATAGTTTCAGCAGGAGCTATAATGATCTGATCCACACTCTACCGGATATCATCGCAAGGGACTCGATTGGGAATGATAGCGGGTTATTGCAAAAGACAGGTGCAATCCAACTCGATAGTAGAAATCCTCAACAATGTAATAAGCTCTGTGAAGAACTGAAGCTGGCTGAAAGAGAAAGTGCTACTCTGCTGGTTTTGCCGATAATCTCCTCCGAGGCCGAAATGATCGGCTTTATTGGTATTGAAGCGATTTCGGGTAGTCGCAAGTGGCTCTACGATGAACTCCAGGTACTGCGACTGATCGTGGAAAAGACCAGCATCTACTGGGATAAACAGAACACCCTTAAATATCTCAAGGAAAGCGAAGAGCAGTTTCGTGAGGCTTTCGAACAGGCCGCGGTCGGTATCGCGCATGTCGATATGAACGGAATGATAATCAAGGTCAATCAGCGTTTCTGCGAGATTATCGGCTACCTAAGGGATGAACTCTATAACCTCAGCTTCAAGGATATTACCCATCCCGATGATGTCGGTCAGGATCTCGAAAATATCGAACTCCTGCTCGAAAACAAGATCAGCAAGTATTCGCTCGAGAAACGCTATGTAAAGAAGGACGGCTCCGAAGTCTGGGTCAACCTGACCACAACTCTTTTGCGAGATAAGCATGGCAATCCATCGCAGTTTCTCGGAGCGGTCGAGGATATCACCAAGCGCAAGCAGGCCGAGGATGCCCTGGAGAGGTCGGTGGCAATGATCCGGGCGACTCTGGAGTCGACCTCCGACGGAATTATGGTGACCGGTCTGGACGGCAGGATCATCAACTACAACCAGCGTTTCATTAATATGTGGGACCTGCAGAATTCAAGTTTATGCCTGGATGAGGACGGTTGTATTCTTGATACTCTGCGCACCCATATGGTTAATCCTGAGAAATTCGACAGGTATTATTACCAACCCGCTCATGTCGATGCCCGCAACAAGAATATCGAGCTTGAGTTGAATGACGGACGGGTTTTTGAGTTGAACTGCCTGCCCCTGGTTGCGAGCGGTAAAAGCGACGGCATAGTCTGGAGTTTCCATGATGTCACCCATCAGAAGGAAGCCGAGTCGGTACTCGAAAGGGTTATCAACCAGTACACCACCATGATCGACAGCGTACCCGCTGTACTGTTCGCAAAAGATAAAGACCTGCGCTACACAGTAGTTAACCGGGCATTTTGTGAAAAAGCCAATATGGACAAAGATTCCATTGTTGGCAAAACAGCATCGGATATTTACAGCAGGGAAATGGCTGAGCATTTCTCCAAGCTTGATCAGGATGTTCTCACTCGGAACAGGGCTATAATCAACCGCGAGGAAAAACAGGCATTCGACGGGGAAACGAACTGGATATCTATGAATAAGGTTCCCCTTCAGGATTCGAGCGGTGAGACAGTAGGGTTGGTTGGTATGTACCAGGACA
Organism: Candidatus Zixiibacteriota bacterium; assembly: GCA_014728145.1. Classification (NCBI taxonomy): domain Bacteria; kingdom Pseudomonadati; phylum Candidatus Zixiibacteriota; species Candidatus Zixiibacteriota bacterium. The sequence continues at coordinate 2,634 of WJMC01000178.1, forward strand.
TTACTGAACAGCGTCGCAGTCGTGACCAGCTGATGCAGTCCGATAAACTGGCCGCGATCGGTACCCTGGCGGCCGGGGTAGCCCATGAGATCAACAACCCTATGGGCTATATCTCCTCCAACCTCAACACCATGGACCGCTATACCGGGATACTCAAGCAGTTCATCCTAGATAACTGCGAGTCGGATAAAGATGAACTGGAAGAGATCGTCGAGATACTGGATGATTTGAAGAGCGCGATTGGAGAATCGGTAGACGGCGCTACCCGTGTCAAGGATATAGTTGCTGATCTCAAGAGTTTCTCCCGTGTGGACAAGGCCGAGGAAACTTCCTCCGATATCAACGAGGGAATCAAGAGCACCCTCAATATCGTCTGGAACGAACTCAAGTATCATTGCAAGGTTGAGACCGATTACGGCGACCTGCCGGATATCAAGTGTATGCCCAATCAGTTAAATCAAGTTTTTCTCAACCTCCTGATAAATGCCGGACAGGCCATCAAACACAAAAACGGATTGATCAAGATTCGCACCTATACCGATAACGACAATATTTATATCTCAATAAAAGATAATGGAGAGGGGATTTCAGAAAAGAACCTCAAAAAGATTTTTGAACCGTTTTACACGACGAAAGAAGTTGGAAAAGGAACCGGTCTGGGGCTCAGCCTGGTCTTCGATATAATTAAAAAACATAATGGTGACATAGCTGTGGAAAGTGAAATTGGTGAGGGCACCGAGTTCGTAATCTCCCTGCCCCTGGAGGGAAACGATGAAACATAAGTACAATATTTTAGTCGTCGATGACGAGGTTAATATCCTCAAATCCATAAAACGGCTGTTTCTCGGAACGGAATACAAGATCCATATCGCCAATTCCGGTGAGGAAGGTCTCAAGGTGTTCGATGAACACGATATCCAGGTAGCTATTTCGGATTACCGCATGCCGGATATGACGGGGGTTGAATTTTTAAGCATCATCAAGGATAAATACCCGGAAACAATCAGGGTGGTGTTGAGCGGTTATGCCGATGTGGGCGCGATAGTTGAGGCGGTCAATACCGGGCAGATCTACAAGTTCATCAGCAAACCCTGGAATGACCAGGAACTTATTACCACGATCATGCGCCTCTGCGAACAGCACACTCTGCAACAGGAAAACAAGTCCCTTAACGAACAGCTTCTGGAGCAGAATGAGAAACTCAAGAAGCTGGCAAATTCTCTCGAGGAAAAGGTGGACGAGCGTACTCGCACGCTCGAGATCCAGAACAGGGCGCTGACCATCGCGCGCAATATTCTCAACTTTTTCCCGTTCGGTGTATTCGGGGTTGACACTGAGGGAGTGCTGGTGTATCGCAACAAGGCTCTCGATAATTTCATCGACGCCCGTCAGTTGACCCTCGGAACCCCGCTCCAGAACGCGCTCGAGCCGGTTATCTATGAATGCATCCTCGAATGCCAGAAGCAAATGAAAACCGAATACCGGTTAATCGATGACCAGAAAAACGGGATAGTGACCATCCCGCTCCCGGAAAGGATGGGAGTTATCGGATTGATTGGATGCTTCGAAGACATCAGGTCATCACTCGATAAATACCAGAATAATATTCTAGCAGACGAGGTTTCCAATGTCGGATAAAACCATTCACAGGATCATGGCCGTTGATGACGAGGAAGGTATCCTGAAGGCCTTGAAAAGGCTCTTTAAACAGCTCGATATTGAGCTGGTCACCTTTACCAGCGGTCACGAAGCACTTCAGTATCTTAAAAACAACAGTGTCGCGGTTGTAATCTCTGATCAGCGTATGCCGGAGATGACCGGGATCGAGCTTCTCAGCAAGGTGCGCTCCTGTTCACCTGACTGTGTGCGCATACTGCTGACCGGCTATACCGATATCGATACAACCATCGATGCCATCAATCGCGGAGCGCTGGAATACTACATGCAGAAGCCCTGGGATGACAAGATGTTTCTGAGCAAGGTCAAGGAATGCCTGAATATGCATGGTGTCCTGGCCGAAAACCGTCGCCTCAGCGAATTGACCCGGATCCAGAACGAAAAGCTCAAGCAGATGAATGAAAACCTTGAGGCCAAGGTCGAGGAGCAGACGCGTGAAATCAAAGAGCGTAACCAGGAACTTCATGACAGCTTCATGGAGACGATCAAGTCGTTTTCGACCATGATCGAGTACCGCTCCAAGGATGTCGGCAGTCATTCCCACCGCGTGGCGTTTTTGGTGCGGGCGTTACTGCAGGAGAGTGATATCGAGTACCGCAAAAAGCAGGATATGGTGATAGCGGCGTTTTTGCATGACATCGGCAAGATCTGTATACCGGACAAGATCCTGCAGAAGAAAGCGAACTATTTGACCACTGCCGATGACGAACTGATCCGCCAGCATGTCATAATCGGTCAGAGTTGTGTGCTGAATATTAACGGTATGGAAGAGGTCGGGCTGATAATCCGTCATCACCATGAAAACTTCGACGGTTCCGGTTATCCCGATCGCCAAAGTGAGATGAATATCCCTCTCGGATCACGCCTGATCCGTATCGCCAACGCCTTCGATCATCGCGCATTCGTCAAGGGTTGTCCGGACAGCAGGCTGGTCAACCAGGCTATGGCTCACCTGGTGAAATACTCCGGTACGAAATTCGACCCGGAATTCGTCAAGAAATTCGTCGAACTCGATATCGGCAAGGCATTCTTAGTCGGCGAATCGGCGAAGTCTATTCTGGTCGAGGTCGACAAGCTCGAACCGGGAATGACAGTGGCGCAGGATGTCTATACACACAGCCGGATTTTCCTGCTTCCCAAGGGAGCCAAGCTGTCACGGGGCATGATCCAGCGTTTGACAAATATCAATAAATACGATCCGATAGAAAAAGGTGTGTACATTCATAACCCAATCAAGGAAGAAATAGAATATGAAGAGTACGTCAGCATATAACGTATTGCTGGTCGATGATTCGCCCAATATCCTGAAGGCGTTGAAGCGGACTTTTGCGCATGAGGGATATAATCTCCATACCGCTGAATCAGCTCGCGAGGCGATGGATATTATCAAGGCGCAGAAAATCGACCTGGTGATTGTCGATGAAAACATGCCTGAAACTTCGGGCAGTGAGCTTTTGAGCGCATTACGAACGTTCAATCCTGAGATCGTGCGTATCATGGTTTCAGGGATGAACGATGTAAATGTCCTGAAAAACGCGGTCAACAAGGGCGAGATATATCGTTTCTTCAGCAAGCCCTGGGATGATTTCGAGCTCTTGATCTCGGTTCGCTACGCGCTTGAAGCCAAGGCTGAACGGGAGATGTGCCGTAAACTCAAGGACACCCTCAAACATCAGAATGAAATGATTCGTCAACTCGAAAAGGACCATCCCGGTATCGCCGGTAAGAATCTATCTGTCGATGGCGCGTTTATCCTGGACGAATGAGAGGGAAGTCAGGTACAAAATGGAAAATCCGGAACTTATCAGGGCCATGCAGGAATATGATGCTTACCTGGAAGGATGTTTTGCCCGGATCAAGCATCATGAAGAAATCGAAACAGCTCAAAGCATCATCCGGGAGATTAAATTCGAAGAGTTGAAAAGCTTTTACCCGGAGCCTGAAAAGAGTGCTCCAGAAAATGAAAACAAAAAGAATTCGGAATCTGAGGAATAGTCGATGAAAGCGCCGAGCGAAAGCTTCATACTCAAGAAAGCTGACAATCTGCCCTCGCCCCCGTTTATACTGAGCGAGTTGAGCAGTATGATCAATCGCAGTGATGCGCACAGCCACCAGATCGCGCGGGTGATTGAAAAAGACCAGTCTTTCTCGGCACGAATTCTCAGGCTGGTGAACTCATCGTTCTATGGTTTTGCGCGTAAGATCGTATCGATCGATGAGGCGATTACCATGCTGGGTATCAATACTATCTACCAGCTGTTGATCACTACCTCGGTCTTCCAGGCTTTCAAGAGTAAACAATGCAGCGCCAGGATCAAGAAGTTCTGGCATCATTCCTTCAGTGTGGGGGTAATCGCCCGCAATCTCTATCCAGGAGCATCAGCAGACACAAAAAGTGAACTTCTGCTCAGCGGTGTTCTGCACGATATAGGCCGGATAGCGCTTTTAAAAATGTATCCGGAAAAATTCTGTGAGTTTTATTTCGAAAGTGACGAATGTATCGATCTCAACAGCGAAACTGACACATTCGGTATCAACCACCAGGTAATCGGGGAACTGCTGGCCGAAAAATGGAATTTCCCGCTGTCTCTGCGGATGGCCATCTCGCATCATCATCTACCCCTGTCGGCCAAAAGCCACAAGAAATACGCCGCCGCAATCCATGTCGCCGATATCTTTTCGCATGGTCTCCAGCTCGGTGGCGGCAGTCATATCCAGTTGCCATCATTCTTTCCCCAGACATGGTCACTATTGAAGATCAATCCGGACAAGCTGAAAGAGGTGCTGGTGAGATCGATCCAGGAATTCGAGAAGGAAAAAGTCCTGATAGATTCCCTCAACGCATAATATTATACATTCTATACCACAAAAATATATCTTATCCCGCGTTTATGCTTCTTGTTAAAATGCTACCGAGGGAGCATTAGGTCTTAGTCGAATTGCTGAAGCGATGCGGTAGATATCTTAGAATCAGGGGATGGGTAGATAAATAGTGTTGATTCTGAGTGTTGAATTGTTATATTTTGACGAAAACTAAACAGAGGAGAGCCGGAACATGACGCGCTGTACTCTGTTACGGTAATTCTGGCTATCAGGGATGTTAGTCTGAAATAATTTAATTTATGCCCCCGTAGCTCACCCGGATAGAGCATCTGCCTTCTAAGCAGAGGGTAGCAGGTTCGAGTCCTGCCGGGGGTATTTTTATTCGCTGCACTTGTTATCATTAAATTGCAAAACTCAATTTGGCATTTGGTAATTAGTTAGTTATTATATTCTCTGTATGAAGGATCAGATTATCTCATATAGAGAGATGTGCGATTACGAGCGCGTGCAAACTTTACAACGGGGTATGAATTTCAGGCTGAATCCCAATTATTCAGTAATTTTAATGTCCCAGCGAAAAGGTGCACCATATAATGACAAAATCGTCCAGAATGGTCTTGTACTTGAATATGAAGGACATGATTGCCCGAAAACCAATGAGATCGTTGATCCTAAATCGATAGACCAGCCGCGTTATACAAAATCAGGAAAACCCACTCAGAATGGACTTTTTGCTAAAAGTGTTGATGAATACAAAACTGGCGATAGGAAGCCTGAAGTCGTTCGTGTTTATGAAAAGTTGTTTCCGGGAATCTGGTCGGAAAAGGGCTTTTTTAAGCTGTTAGATTATCGCTATGAAAGCGACCACAAACATCGAAAAGTGTTCATATTTACCCTCGAAAGTACTTCGATTGATTTTGATGATGGCAGATTTAGAGAGGATAAATTAAAACCAAGGTCAAGAGTTATCCCGAGTGAAGTGAAAAAAGAGGTCTGGCTTCGTGATGGCGGTCAATGTGTTCTTTGCGGTGCAACCGATGAGCTCCATTTTGACCACGACCTGCCATATTCAAAAGGCGGGTCCAGCATCACCGCTGATAATGTTAGAATACTATGTGCCAGACACAATCTTAGTAAATCAAATAAAATAGAGTGAATTTACATGGAATTTAATTGCGCTTTATATAGCCTGATGATCGTCGCCTTCAGTTCATCATCAAGCGGAAGTTCGGCTGTCGTCTGGGGGCCTTCTGACTGGTCGATGTAAGTCTTGTAGAACTGTAACGGCCCCCGCATCAATACCCCGCCCAGAACCGATGTCCCGTTGTTGTCAACTAACTCCTTGGAAATGTAGTACCCGAGAACATAGAAAGGACCATTGCTGGCCAACCCCTCGTTTAGAAGTTCATCGGCCTCTTCAAAATCTTCGTAGTCGTAGACCGCCCGATGACATTTCTGCAGAAGCATCAACGCTTCCCGCACAGATTCCATCCTGGTCTCATCGTAATACATCCCGCCCACATAGCTGGCAGTACCCTCGAGCGCAATATGGGACAGGACCTCGTAGAACTTGCGGTCCTTGAGATCAGTAAAATCCCAGTGGACCAGATCCTCGAATTCGCGCTGTGGTTTGTCGCGCAGTGACGGTGCGACGGGGCAGAGATGAAGCTGAAAACGATGGAAGGTCTCATGGGTGACGGTCTGCAAAAACATCTCGTAGTTGTCTTTGAACATGATAATATTGGAACCGTAACCATCGGCCGTGGCCCAGCTCCGGATGCCCCAGTTGATCCCGATCCCGAGCGTGTCATGAA
>WJMC01000179.1 GCA_014728145.1 Candidatus Zixiibacteriota bacterium
TCGTTCGGGGCCATCACCCGCAATCGATAACCTGATATTATCATATCTTTCACAGAGTGAATCGAAGATTGTCATCAGACTGTCAATTTGATAGATGTGATACAGTATTTTTGCAGTCCCGATTCGGATAAGACTATCATTTCTTTTTTGCAGTTTTGGACTGAAAAGATCGAGGTCGATACCGAACGGTATAACCGTCACCTTATCAGCGTATTGTGGGAAAAGCTGGTGACAGCGTGCAAGCAGTTTCTGCGAAGTTGCGCAAATTCGATCGGCCTTCTTGAAAACATACCTGAGCAGCATCCGATGAAGAATGGATTTCTCCGGAAACTCAAAGATATCAGTACCCCAAACTGACACTATCAATGGATGATGTCCGCTGAGGGCTCCCAGTAAGCCGTAACTAGTGGCGTAGTGGGCGTGCAGGATATCCGGTTTAATTCGTTTCAACTCTTTTTTAAGATAGCTTAGAGTGAGAAGGTAACAGAGCTTGTTTTTGGCAGGCGGCCTGAGGAACTCGAAGTCATCACTTTCCAGTTCTGGATTCCGGCGATGAGAATAGACTTTTATTTGAAGTTTGTCCTTCAGAGAATTGTACCATCTCAAAGTATGCCAGCTATGCGCCGAGGATAGAAAGACCGCTTTCATCGTTTTTGCCCCCTGTTAAGATAAGCCCTGGCACGCTCCCGGATCAACCGCAGGTCATCCCCGGAAGGAATCATAAAGTCGAGCACACGCATCCGGAACTTGAATTTGATAATCGCCAAAAGAATTACCTGCGCCAGTATGTATGAGATACTGCTGGCCAGTGCCGCCCCGAGATGTTGATAGCGTGGAATTAATAAGAGATTGAGCAGAACCGATGATGTCACCGCTATCGAGGTGCAGATGGATTGAACCAATGGGTATCCCAGACCGGAGATTCCCGATGACAACACTCTGAAAGTGGAGAACATTACTATCCCGGGCAGTAGAATCCAGAGAGGTTTGATCGCGGCTATGAAAACCGGCGGGAAAAAGATCGGAATCAGAATCGGTGCCGCCACCGCCACCACGATCGCGGAAAACAAAGTAAAGGCGAAACTTATTCGGCTTACCCGTCCAATCAGTATCCAACCTTGAGCATGGTCCCGCCGCGAAGCATGTGGAAAGATGACATACGATAATACTATCGGCAGGAAAAAGAGCATATCGCCGAAATTAATCGCTACTGAATATATCCCCGCCCACGACTTACCCATGAAGTAGTTCAAAAGCAAAAGGTCTATCCGGGTCGCGATCAGCTTGGTCAGGTTGCCAATTTGTCCTTGTACACCATACGCCAGAAAGTCTTTGATCAAGCGCGCGTTCGCCATCGGGCGAAATGCCAAACTGAAGTGTTTTGCGAGGTAGACGGCAGACAATATTCCAGCCAGCAGAAATGCAGCAATATGAGCCCATAAAACTCCGGCTGTCGAGGGCAAAATCCAGATCATGAACACCGCTGCAAACCCGACGAAGAGAACGCTCTCGATCAGTGTAAAAGTATTCCCGATTCTGATTTTTCCACTGCCGTTGTAAACACCCAGTTGAAAGGAAAAGAAACGATCGAACGGAACCAGCAAAAAGGCAATAATCAGCACTCCAAATCCGATCTGTCCGAAAATCGGCCGTGCCAGGTAAAAGACCGGCAAGAGCACGATCGTCCCGCCCAGCACCGCGGTTAGCAGGTACACGAGTGTATTTGACCAGATCTGTTGAAGCGGGTACAGCTTTTTGCCAATATGATATATTATCGCGCGTTCGAACCCCATCCCGACAATGACAGTCACCACGCTCATTGCAAACATGGCGATCTGCAATTCGCCCTTGGAGGATGCGCCCAGATAATTTGCAACGAGGATCTGGACTAAAAATGCGCATGAGTAACTTAATACCCGAATCAAAAGGGTATGGAGGCTGTCTTTTAAAAACATCTACAGCTCCCGATCCACAGCCGTTTAGGAAAAATATTCAGTTAATTTCTGAACTACGTACTCTTTTTCTTCATCGGTCAGATCGGGGAATATTGGAATCGAAAGCACCTGCCGGGAGAGACGTTCCGCCACCGGAAAATCATCGGAATCATAATTCAAATAGCTGTAACATTTCTGGGCATGAAGCGGTACCGGATAATAGATAGCGCAGGCTACTCCATTGTCATTAAGGTACTCAATCAAGTCATCGCGCTTCTCAGTAGCTATCGTGTACTGGTTGTAGATATGGTAACAATTGGAATTTTCCTTCGGCAGAGTGAGCGGCAAACCTGACAGTTTTTGATCGTAGAAAGCGGCATTGGCTCTTCGCTTTTCGGTCCACTGATCGAGATATTTCAGTTTGACTGAGAGAATTGCGGCCTGGAGAGTATCCAGCCTGCTGTTGTAGCCTATGTATGAATGATAGTATTTTGGATTCGCACCGTGATCTCGCAGACTCTTCATGAAGGTCTGTTTGTCGAGATAATTGGAGATTATCATTCCACCATCACCTGCTCCGCCCAGATTTTTAGAGGGGAAAAACGAGAAGCAACCAAACTCACCCATGGTACCGGCCATCTTATCTTTGTAGCGCGCGCCGATAGCCTGGGCAGAATCTTCGACAATCATCAGGTTATGCTTCTTTGCAACCTCCGTGATTGCACCCATGTCAGCGCACTGGCCGAAAATATGAACCGGCATCACGACTTTAGTCTTCTCTGTTATTGCCTGTTCAAGAAGATCTGGATTCAAATTACAAGTTTCATCCTCGATATCCACAAAGACCGGTGTTGCGCCCAGGCGGGAGATCACACCGGCCGAGGCAAAAAACGAAAATGTCGAAGTAATGACCTCATCACCCGGATTCACACCGCAGGCCCTGAGAGCGATTAACAACGCGTCGGTTCCGGAAGCCACGCCAACGGCATACTTGGTTCCGCAATATTCCGCGATCTCATCTTCGAATTTGAGCACCTGGGGACCCATGATGTATTTCGTATCCTCGAGCACCTCTGCCACGGCACGATCCACCTCTTCTTTTATCTGATGGTATTGTCTTTTCAAGTCGAGCAAGGGAACCTGCATTATGTCTCCTTATGAATTAACTGTTGCGCTTCTTTTTGAAACCAAACAGGTCTTTGCGCAGGGATTTCAAAAGTGTACTGATATCCTGGTAGTTTTCTGGATTAGTGTGGCTGTACTCCTTCCAGCGGTCACCGGCGACAACCAGGACAGTCGAGAACATCGCGCTCAGAAAGAAAGCCGTCAGGACGATCATTACCCCGCGCGGCCTGACATCCTCATCCGGCATTTTGGCCCAGTCCAGAACAGAGATCGTGGGAGTGTCCTTGGCTTCCATGATTTTGGCCTGTTCGTATTGAGTAACCAGGACCTCATGGAGCGACTCCTCGCGCTTCAAGTCACGCATCAATTGTAAGAAGCGAATGGACAGCTCGGGAAGCTCATTAAACGGGATCGCCAGAAAAGCTGTCGATGAATCCTCGGGTCCGGACACGCCCTCCTGGATCTGCATCAGCCTGCGCTTAATTTCTTCGACTTTATAACGCAGTTTTATCACATCCGGGTGATCAGCTGAATGAGTGTGCTCCATCACTTTCAAGTTGATCTGCTCCAGTGTCAACTGGCTGTACAAATCAGCGGCGGCCTGGATAGAGGCGGCGGTTTGATTGTCGATCGAGATCGCTTTATGCTCGCGCTGAAATTCCTGTAATGCGACTTCCGCCTGCCCCAATTCGCGTTCATTTTTCTGTAGTTCCTCTTTAATGAAGCGCTTTAACTCACGGGCTTTCTGGGTTTTGTGAAGGCGATTGATATTGTCGAGGGCAAGTGCGATTGTATTGGTAATATCAGCAACTAAATCCTGATGTTTAGATTCGTAGCTGATTTCTATAATTCCGTCGGCGCGAACATGGACATTGATATTATCCAGAAAGTGTTTAACCGCATCATCGCGATCATCAGCGTCAAAGACCTCCACCAGTTTGAGCGAATCGACAACATATTCCGCTACAGTCCTGCTTTCGGCAATGGAAGCCAGCAAGTCAGATTGAGAAGCCATCACCGGCAATGCGAACCCGCCCCCGGATAACATGGCGCTCTTCAGCCCCATCGACATTGCCAGTTCGCTGAAATTGTCGGACTTCTCCGGTGGCAATAGAACCACCGTGGCACGATACCAGTGAGGTAAAACCAATACCAGCACGACAGCCAGCACCGAGACAACAAAGGTATTGATGATTATCCGCCTGCGATGGATAATCACCGAACGCATGATGCTTACAAACAGGTTTTTATTTTTTTCCATGGTCTAATCAATAATCCTGTCGACTACGTAATAGACTGTGGCGAGATTGGCCAGAAACAGCCCCACATCTTTTGTGACCTCCCACCAGTCTGTAGGACGATCCCTCGGCACAAGTATTTCATCACCGACTTCGATTTGGTTTTTTGAGGACGGTTTCAGGATCGAACCGGAACCGCTTTTGATAATCCTGACACCGCCTTTATCAGCGCCGGTACTGAAGCCCCCCGCTTTTTCTATGTAGTAGTCGATATCGGCTGATTCACGATATGATATCAAACCGGGTTTGACAACCCGTCCAAGTATTCTGACTGTATTTGAATATTTCGGAATAACTACCCTGTCACCATCCCGCAGGACAACATCCTGAGTCATTATATTGTCAATAAACAATGCCTTGAAATCGACTGACACTCTTCCCTGCTTGGGATCGCTCTTCTGGATCAGGTACTCGCGTTCAAAATCTGAAATCTGTTCTTCCGATGACAGCTTGATTCTGCGATCGAGCTCGGTATCCTCGATAGCGGAATAACCTGCCCTGAACATCTCCGCCTCATCCAGGGAAGCCTGCGGGGTAAAACCGCCAGCCATAGCGATCACCTCGGTCAAGGTAGTGGTGTCTTCTTTAATCGCGTAAACACCCGGATACCTGACTTCGCCATCGAGAATGACCTGCGCCTTGGCATGGAAATTTGGATAGGACCTGATAAACAACCTGTCATCTACATTCAATTCCAGATTGCGGGGTGAGTCCGGATCTAAAAGGACACCCTCGAGATCGATCGCCATCCTGATCGTCGAATCGGTAAGCGGATCGATCCTGACGAGAACCGCCGACGATGGGTCGGCATCGACAGTCAATCCACCTCCCAGAAGAATCAATTCGCGCAGACGGTCGCCCTCGGCATATTCATATTCGCCCGGAAACTTAACTGCTCCGTAGATCTCCACCAGCCCGATATCCCTGTATTTTGGTGGCACTACAATTTTGTCACCCTCAATCAAGTATGGATTGCTGTTGGCTTGACCGCTACGGGCATACAAAAGGACATCAACGTTGATCAGTGAATCACCCCGGAACAGCCGGATATTGCGTTCGGAAGCACGGTTTTCAAGGCCTCCCGCAAGCTTGAGAGCTTCAGTCACACGATCCATCGAAGAAACTGTGAAGATACCGGGATAATTCACCTCGCCATCGACTGAAATCTTGAGCTTACGCAGTTTTGAAAGCGTGATCGAAATTTCCACGTTGCGATACCGTTTCTTGAGCGCCGCGCGGATTTTATCCTTGGCTTCGGAAAGGCTGATCTGCCCCAGGTCGACTTCCCCGAACTCTGAAATCAGGACAGATCCTTCGGGAGTAATCAAAATCTGCTCTTCACGGGAAAACGCGCCATGGAAAAACACGGTAAGCTGATCACCCGGACCAACTATGTATTCGTCTGGATCGACAATTTGATCCTGGGCGGTAAGATCGCGTTCAGAGGCAAATTGTTTAGCACGATCGATCGCTTCCTGCTTGCGTTTTTCTAAGATTTCGCTCTCTGATGGTACGATTTTGACAGGCATCTGGGCAACTGCCAGTGTGGCCCAGCAGATCACGATCAGAAGTGCGATGAAAGCCAGGTTTTTTTTCATAAATCCCACTATTTCAAGACCTTAATCGGAGCATGATAAATCTGTCCAATGGATTTGTCAAGCCAATTAATAGACCTCGTGTAACAGGTCTATACCTAATTATAGTGCATAATCAGCGCCTGGTTTCGAGAAAGTGAGATTGAATATCCATTATATCAACATTCGTTTATCGCGACCATCAAGATGCGATGAGATCTGTGTCTACCGCATCAGGATTTATTTCTGCATCTCGCTGATCTTATTCTTGAACTCATCCAGGAGACTGCGGGCACGATTTTTATCGCGGGCTTCGGCATGGATATGAAACAGATCTTTTTCACGATCCGGTGCCACCAGGACCCAGCTCCCGTTGCGCAAGATCCGGACACCATCGACCAGTTGCCGGTCCTCGTCGACAGTCTGTTCGATCAGGTTACGCATGACCTGACCTTTTTTGCGCCAGTGACAGGGTACATCCTCGGAAAGCATAATCAAGTCTTTGAATTTCTTTCGTAACTCGGCTGGTCTGTGACCGGAACGAGCAATCAGTTCCAGAAATTTTACAGCCGCGAACATGGCGTCAGCACCGAGCTGAAAACCGGGGAAGATAAATCCGCCACGTGTACCACCCACAAAATCGACATTGATACGAGACTTGGCATCCATCATGGCATGATGATCGTTGCGCACGCGCACGACCTCGACCCCGTATTGCGAGGCGATTTCCTCGACCGCCATAGAAGCCACCATCGGGACAGCAATCTTATGGGCCTGGTTAGTGGCCAGAAACATATCGGTCATCATCAGAAGCATTAGCTGGTCGGAAACCTCTTCGCCCTCGCGGTCGATTACGCGCACTTTCTCGGCATTGTTGTCGAGCATGATTCCGATATTGGCATTCAGCGACTTGACAATTACCGACAATGTGTTCAGTGACATCTGTTTTTCTTCTTTACTCATCGTGGCCCGGCTCGGATCGATATAGGCATTCAGAGAGATCACCTCACAACCGAGCTCACCAAACAAGGCCGGGAAGATATCCACCGCTCCGCCGTTGGAATAATCTATTACGACTTTGAAATTATGCTTGCGGATGGTATCGACATCCAGGGCCTTGATAAAATTTTCACGGTATGCTTCGAGAACCCGCACCGGAAACTCGATTCGTCCGACCTCGTCGATATCGGCCCGCCGGAAATCTTCCCGTAAAAATAATCGTTCCAGCGATTTGGTTTTGGAAGTCGGCAGATCCAGCCCGTCGTCGCCGAAGAAAATCATATCCTGCATCTTGGCTTTATAGGGTGTCTGACGGAAATGTGTTCCACCCGAATGGCGTCCGGTGGAAAGCTCAAAACGCACCACCGGGATCGGCAGAGTCTGAAGATCTTTGACATTGACCCCGGCCGAAATCAAGCCGGCACCGAATGCGCGCTGAAGCATACGAGAAGAATGCGAGACATCCCTCGACAATATAACCGAAGATCCGGGCCCAAGCATAGCGCCGTAGGCGGCCCCCAGCTTGGCGGCAAATTCAGGAGTCAACTCGAGGTTGCCCAAACCGGTCACCTTGGCATCGGTGAACAGTTCGCGGTTCCATTTTTCTCCCCAGACAAGACTGGTCGAAACCACGGCTCCGTTTTCAATCTCCTTTTTGGGCCAGACCTTGACATTGGGCCTGATATCGACCTCATCTCCGATCTGCACGGATTCGGAAATGATCGCGTTTTCGTCAATATGAACCTTCGCTCCCAGCCGGCAGTCGTTGAGGATAAGCGCCTGGTTGATTTCAGCCTGCTCGCTGACCACGGTGTCGTGCCAGATCACGGAATTAGAGATCTTTGACTTGGCACCGATAATGCAGTTGTCTCCAATTACAGTATTGGAAATCTCGGCATCCGGTTCGATGGTAACATTGTCGCCCAGCGCCACCACATTTTCATATTTCACGGAATCATCGACCTGGATGTTTTTGCCGATCCAGAGTATCGATTTCTCATGTTTTAAGATATTGTATCCGACATCGATCGAAACTTCGCCCTTGAGAATATCCTGGTGAGCGCTGACATATTCGGAGATATTACCAACATCGCGCCAGTAGCCATGGATATTGCACCCGTAAAGTTTTTGCTTTTCGCTGAGCATCTTTGGAAACAGGTCGCCGGAGAAATCATAGAAAGTTTTGTTGGGGATCTGTTCGGTCACTCCCGGTTCGAGGACATAAATCCCGGTATTGATCTTGTCTGAAAAGACCTCCCCCCAGGTCGGCTTTTCGAGAAATCGGACTATCTTGTCATCATTATCGGTGATAACAACGCCATAGGAAAGCGGGTTTTCCATCTGGGTCAAAACCATGCTGGCATCGGCCTGCCTCTTCTCGTGAAACTCGATCACACTGGACAGATCGAAATCCGTCAATACATCGCCGGAGATGATCAGGATCCGTTCGCCTTCGAAGAAATCCTCGTAGGCATTGCGCACCGATCCTGCCGTGCCGAAATCATCCTCTGCCAGCTTATACTCCATTTTCACACCGAAATCCTTGCCGTCTCCAAAGTAGTCCGTAATAGCTTCCGGCTGGAAATACAAAAGTGACAGGATATGATCGAACCCATGTTTCTTGAGCAGGTTAACAACATGTTCCATCATAGGTTTGTTACACATCGGCACCATTGGTTTCGGCACCCCCAGAGTGAGAGGCCTCAAGCGTGTTCCAAATCCTCCGGCCATTATGATCGCTTTCATGATCTTAACCTCGTAACTTTACTTCCCTGTAATCAGTCCCGATTATCCTTTCGAGACCTGTCACCACCTGGGAAAGATTATCATATTCATAAAACTTGTTTCCATTTTGCTTCAGGTGCTTGGCCAGATCGTCCTTGGCGAAGATCAGATCCGCCTCGCGCACTCCGCAGATATCAGAAAAACCGTCTCCGATATATATTACACGATCATCCGGACGCTTGAGTTCGCGGATACGATTACCCTTGCAGTTTCCGCACTCGGGACAGTCTTCGGAATAGTACGGAAGCTCGATCTCAAGGCCATCCCCTGTAAACACGGCGCGGTTAGAAAAAAAGGGGACGTTTCCAAAACCATACTTATTCAGGATATGTTTGATATAAAAATCCAGCCCGTCACTAAGAATATACATCGGCAGGTTGTGGCTATTACAATAGTGGATAAGTCTTTCAAATCCCGAATCGATTTCGAACCTGTCGACATAATCCACAAAAGCGTCATAGTCACCACGGCACAGACGGGCTTCCTCGGTAAGGCAGGTGTAAGACGACACCTCGCGGTCGAGCCAGCGCTTGACCACAGGCTCGTTTTCACCATCCGAAAAAAACGTAAAAAAACGATTGCCGACATCATCGGTGGTAATCGTAAAATCAAAGTCGATAAATATAGAATATCCAGTCATTTCATTACCAGTCTTTAGTCCCGCTTCGGAAGCAATATAAGCACCAAAGTACAGCTTGCCAAATTTTATTATCCCTGCCGGGTATATTCATTCAGAAATGATCTTGTCTGGCCGACAATTTTCGAATTGGCCTGCCGGAATTGCATCTGATTCAGGTAAATCATAACAACCGGGTAACGCTTCTGTTCCGGCGTCTTTATCAAAAATCTGTTTAGCCCCGATCGGTTCAGCTTCCAACGGGGGTCAATATCTGCCTGTAGAGATCTTGGTCGGTCAGGATTTCACGTGCTTTTTTGATGACCGGATCGTGGCGGAGCGTGTATTTCTGGTACATTTCAGTTTTTGAGAATACCAGGTTGCTGACGATGCGATTCAGATTTTCGAAGACATGTTCTTCGCTTTTACGCCACAGTTCATCACGGGCATCCTCGAGCTCCCGGTGAGTTGAGCGCATAATCTCAGACTTCAGCAAATTTGAATCGATCCGTGCTACGGCCTCTTCGACATTTCTGAATTTCTGCTGAAGTTCGAATGGATAATCGAATCCGTGTAATTGGAGATATTCGCGAAACTCACCCATTACGGAGCTGTCCAGCGGGAGCGAGAGGCTGTCACGCCTGCCATTCAGGTATTCAACTGCGAAATCGAAGTAATATCCGCTGTAAACCAGCCAGGTTTCTAAAATATTGGCCTCTTTTTCTGTAACAACGATATCTGGTACAATTCCTCCACCGCCGTAAACCTCACGTCCTCCCAGTGTCCGATAGGTTTTCTCGATCTGTTCATCGGTGTAGGAAACGTTGCGTGACCATTCTTTGTCTGTAAATTTCTGGATTATCCGGCCCGAGGGCAGGTAGTACTTCGATACAGTAATCCTGAATGCCCCGCCATCGGGAAGCGACGCCATATTCTGCACCAGCCCCTTGCCGAAAGTCGTATCGCCGATTACAACGGCGCGGTCGTAATCCTGCAGTGCCCCGGATAAAATCTCGGAAGCCGAGGCCGATCCGCCGTTTATCAAGACAGCCATCGGAATATCGGCATACTGTCCCTCTACGAAGTTCGTAATTTCGAAATTCTCGGTGAAAGAACGCCCGCGGGTTGATACTATCAATTCTCCCTCCGGTATAAAAAGCCCCGTGATTGCTACCGCAATCTCCAAAAAACCTCCAGGGTTTCCACGCAGGTCGAGAATCAGGCCGCGCATACCCTCTCGCCTGAGAGAATCGAGCGAATTAGCCAGTTCGTTGAAACTGTTCAGCGAAAACCGAGTCAGGCGGACATAGCCCAGAGAGTCGATCATACCTGAAAAATCGACCGAATGGAGCTGGATTGCAGATCTCTCGATCTTCACCGCGAACTCCTCATCCAAACCCGGTCTCCTGATTCGTAATTCGACTTCTGTACCGGACGCACCGCGTATATAGTCAATAGCATCATTCGGGTCGAGAGTGGTAGCATCGACGTCATCGATCATAGTAATCTGGTCACCCGAGCGTAAGCCGGCCTCGTCGGCCGGTGAACCGGCAATAGGTGAAACGACCGTTAAAAGTCCGTCGCGAACGGTAATCTCTACCCCGATTCCATGAAACTCACCCTGACTCTCCTCTTCATAGTAATGATACTGACGGGGTGGAATATAA
>WJMC01000180.1 GCA_014728145.1 Candidatus Zixiibacteriota bacterium
GATCGACAGCCTTATCGAACTGGGCGAAATCCGCATCGCGTTGGTACTTCCTTCAGACCTGACAGAAAAGATCAAGCAGGGCAAAACCGCCGCAGTCCAGGTTATTACAGACGGCGCGGATGCCAACACCGCCAATATCGCAATCGGGTACACCGAGATGATAATCGCCTCGGCCAACCGAAAACTGATACAGGAGGCTTCTTCCATAGAAATATCATCGCCTTTGAATCTCCAACCGCGTTTCTGGTTCAATTCCGACCTGCGTTCACAGAACTTCATCATTCCGGGACTGATCGTCCTGATTATGACCGTCGTCTCGGCACTTTTGACCGCCTTAACGGTGGCCCGTGAATGGGAACGGGGCACCATGGAGCAGATCATCACTACCCCGGTCACCGCGCTGGAAATGGCTCTCGGCAAACTCCTGCCATATTTCATTATTGCTGTCATCGATGTACTGATCGCCACAGCGGCCGGTACGATCCTGTATGGCGCGCCGTTTCGAGGAAACCTGTTTGTCCTGCTGAGTTTTGCATCCCTGTTTCTGATCACCGTGCTTGGCTTAGGATTCTTCATCTCGGTCGTTACAAAGTCTCAGCAACTGGCTTACCAGTTCGCCATGCTGGCGTCGTTTTTGCCGACATTCATATTCTCGGGGTTTCTGTTTCCGATCTCATCGATGCCTGAACCGCTCCAGTATTTTACTTACATAATTCCAGCACGCTTTTTCGTATCGATAAGCCGTGATTTGTTTTTGAAGGGAGCTGGATGGAGCCATTTATATATCGAAGGTCTTGTTTTGCTTGGGTTTGCCCTGCTGGTGGTGATAATTTCCGCCAGCCGGTTTAAAAAGAGGCTCGAGGGATGAGACGAATTGTTCACATCGCCAGAAAAGAAATCCTGCAGACTTTTCGCGACCGGCGCATGGTCGGTATCTTGTTTGTGGCCCCGCTCTTTCAGCTTCTGGTTTTCGGCTATGCCGCCACCTACGATATCGACCTGATTCCAACCGCTGTAATCGACTATGACAACAGCAGTCTTTCGCGTGAATTGATTCATAAAATCAGCGCTTCTGAATACTTTGAAATACAAGCCTACCCGGAGAATACGGACAGCCTGACCGAACTGATCGACCGCGGTGATATCTGGTGCGGGATTGTGATACCACCCGACTATGACAAGAGAATCAAGACCTCGCAAGCGGTCGATCTGCAGGCCATAATCGACGGATCGAATTCCAATACTGCCGGTATCGTGGGAAGCTACCTGGCCAAGATCATACAGGATTATTCTTTCGAGCTGATGGCTCAAAACAAATCGAGGCAGTTGCTGACTGCATCGGGCAACGGTATCCAGCTCCCGCTCGAAGCAAGGGTGCGGGCCTGGTACAATCCAACCCTGTCGTCACAGATTTATAACGTACCAGCGGTTCTGGTGATGATTATGCTGGTGATCACGATGATACTGACATCCATGGCTGTCGTAAAGGAAAAGGAAATCGGCACTATCGAACAGATCTCTGTCACTCCCATCAAACCGCTGGAACTTATGGTCGGCAAGACACTGCCGTTTGTGATGATCGGAGTCGTCGATATCATTTTAGCCACCGCCGTTTCGATATTCTGGTTTAAGATACCGTTTCTGGGTTCGATCTGGGTTCTGCTTCTGGCCAGCTTCACCTTTATGCTGACCACCCTCGGAACAGGTCTTTTGATCTCGACTTTTTCGGGCACCCAGCAACAGGCGATGATGACCACTTTCCTGTTCATCATGCCATTTATGATCCTCTCCGGTTTCGCGTTTCCGATCTCGAATATGCCAATCGAAATCCAGTATTTTACCTACATCAATCCGGTCCGGTATTTTGTCGAAATCGTGCGCGCAATCTTTCTCAAGGGTTCGGGAGTTATTGAGTTAAAATACCATCTATTGGCACTTCTGATCATCGGCCTGACGGTCATGAGCATGTCGGTTGCGCGTTTCCGTAAGCGCAGTGGATAAAAATCTATGTATGGGAGAAATTATGTCTAACCAGAATTCCTCAGACAGTCTCCGGGTAGCGCTGGCCCAGATCACCCCGGTATGGCTCAAGCGCGATGAGACGATCTCTAAAATGCTCGGCTATATCGACCGCGCGGCCGAACAGGAGCTTCAGTTGATCATCTTTGGCGAGGCCATTATCCCCGGCTATCCTTTCTGGGTCGAACGTACCGATGGCGCGCGTTTTAACTCGTCGCTTCAAAAAGAGATATTCGCCCACTATATGGACCAGGCGGTCAGTATCGAAGCGGGACATTTAGAACCACTCTGTAAGAAAGCGCGTGAAAAGAAGATTGCGATCTATACAGGCACAATCGAACGCCCGTCTGACCGTGGCGGTCACAGCCTGTATTGCAGTATGGTGTACATCGATTATAAAGGTGAGATCAAATCGGTTCATCGCAAACTGATGCCGACCTATGAAGAACGGCTGGTCTGGTCGCCGGGTGACGGACACGGCCTGCGTACTCACAGGCTGGGCGCGTTTACTGTCGGCGGACTTAACTGCTGGGAGAACTGGATGCCCCTGGCGCGGACCGCATTGTATGCCCGGGGCGAGGACCTGCATGTGGCTATCTGGCCCGGTTCACGACGCAACACCGAACAAATCAGCAGATTCATCGCGCATGAATCCCGCTCCTATGTCGTCTCGGTTTCGGGTCTTATGAGAAAAGCTGATATTCTCGACGACATCCCTCACGCTGAAGAGATCATAGCCAACTGCGAGGAGACACTTGCCGATGGCGGTTCGTGTCTATGTGGCCCGGACGGAGACTGGATAATCTCTCCTGTAACCGATCGCGAAGACCTGATGATTGCCTCGATTGATCATACCCGGGTGCGTGAGGAACGCCATAATTTCGATCCGAGCGGGCATTACAGCCGCCCCGATGTGCTCAGGTTGTCAGTTAACCGTATACGACAGAGTTGCGCGGATTTCGACGATTAAATCGCTATTAAATTATTCTATGACATTGGCAATGTCGCCGCTGGTCAAAAGCTTTGTGCCTGGGATGATTCTATGATGAACACACTGACCTGAAGCATGAATTTGTTCTGTCAGCTGTTTATTCAGAGTTCTGAGCCTGATTTTTCACCTGACGGTTGTTTGTTACGATCCTGTCATCACAAGCCAGGCGCGGCGATCTTGACGTACGAGATTGTTTCGTCACTGTGCTCCCCGCGAAGACTTGGATGCGCAAGTCGCCATTCCGACCGGGGACACCGATCTTGATCGGTGGACGAGCGGAGAAATCTCAATCATTGGATTTTTCCATAGCACACAAGCTCCCGACCTAAGTCGAGAACTCAAGACCTGCCATAACGAAGCGAGAGACCCTCACGTCGTCATCACGCCAAAGCGTGATTCCTCCTCAGGATGACTATAACGTGCGGTCAGGAATCTTTCCCGACTGATTAACAAAATCAAGTCATATCAAACAAGCTGTAATCACACTGACAAATCTGTGCATATTCTGAACAGTTCTGCCCTTCAAGGATACACACTGCTCACATCACGAACCGACTTAACCCGATGGGGTGAATTATTTTAACCCCGATCGACGATAATTTGAAAGTGTGTTCTCACGAATGCCGATAATAGTATCAGGCGGGTCTTACAAGCGATTTCAGGGATTCCGAGGGGCTGGATAAAAACCACATAGCAATCACAGGCCGGATGATCAGTACACGGGGTTTTGCACACTGCGGTCATGGGAACATTATATATCCGGCTCAACAAATTATCAGCGCGAGGTGTAAGCATGGATAATCTTGCACGAAAAGTATTAATGGCCCTGGCGATCGTTTTGATCACCGCCGGATGCTCTAACCTGGACAACCCGGTGCAGTCAAAACTCAGCATCGTCGACGATCGTCAGGAAAATCCTGCTCCGGGGATTCCAGCGGGAGCCTTTTTCATATCGGCTGATCTGGTTCTCGATGTTTACATCAAAAGCCAGTATGAGGTCACTCTTCATCGAATCACGGCTGACTGGTCAGAATCCGAGGTCAACTGGGACAATTTTGCCGGAGCTTACGATACCGTTGTCTGTGCATCTTTTCTGCCAGACCAGAACGGCCCGGTCGCGGTCGATATCAGCAGTCTGGTTGGCGGATGGTTAGACGGCAGTCTCGAGAATCACGGATTGCTTCTGAGGCAATCCACGCGCTCATCGCAGTTCCACTCCAGCGAGACATCCGAAGTCACCAGCCGTCCCGGTTTGATTGTACGTTTTGAAGAGAATGGACAGCTCGACTCGATCGTGATCCGGCGCGGTCTGAATGGCGGGGTCGCCGATGCCTTTATTGCTGAAAATATACCGATTGCAAATTACGGCGATTTCTCGCGCGTCTATGTCGGTATGGTATCGATTTTCGAAAATCAGGCCTTGTTCAAATTCCCGCTCCAGATTCAGGAAGGTGAAGTCGAACAGCCGGCCGGTGTTGGCGACCGGGTTTTTAATGATCTCAACCGGAACGGTATCCAGGATATCAATGAGCCGGGCGTGGCCGAGGTCGCGGTCAACCTCTATGGAGAACGCAACCTCCTGATCGCCGGTACAGTCACCGATGATCGCGGGTTATATAAATTCGATGAGCTCAATCCCGGCGATTATTCATTGAAGTTCGTCCTTCCGGATGGTTATTCATTCAGCCCCCGCAACTCCGGCAACGATCCGGAATACGACAGCGACGCCGAGCCAAACGATGGTACGACTGCCCGGTTTACCCTGCAGTCAGCTCAGGTCGATCTGTCCCGCGATGCGGGCATCTTTTTGACTGACAATGACGATGCCGGATGTACCCACGGTATCGGCTACTGGAAGCGTCAGACCGGGCAACGTCGCCGCCAGGTCGACCAGGTATCGACTTACCTGCCGATCTATCTCGGCCATCCCCAGGGTTTCAAGACATTGATCGTTGATGATGCAAAAGAAGCGTTTGACGTGCTCAGTCTACGTGTCTATGGCAGACCCGGAAACGGCATTACGATGCTCTACGCCCAGCTTTTAACCGCCAAGCTGAATATCGCCGATGGCGCCGATGATTCAGAAATTGTCGAGACTATCGAACAGGCGGATTCATTTTTGGATCGACATGGCTATACCGACTGGCGACGCCTGAGCCGTGATGTCAGAAAAGAAGTGCGCATCCTCAGCCGCAAACTGGCATCGTACAACCACGGCAA